>JAOZLU010000022.1:3336-27625 GCA_029934695.1 Desulfobacterales bacterium
AGGGGTGACAGGCGACTCAGCAGACATGTCATCCGTTCTGACAGTTTCTTCCTGAGATGATGCATTCACAGGCAACTCAGCAGATATGTCATCTGTTTTGACAGTTTCAATGGAGATATCTCTAAAAATATCAGGTTGTTTTAAAGCATAAAATCCGATGGCATATATTGTCAGACACAGAAGCGTCGGCGGCAATATGAAATCACCCTTATATATTCTATTCCGGATATAAATCTGATGATGGCAGCCACCGGCACTGGTTCAGTTCAATGGGATTTTTCAGGGAAATCACCCGGATTTATCTGGAAAAACGGCAGTTGCCGGATTTCTGGTGCATCTCATGCCTTCCTCACTTCCAATGGCAGGCGTAGGATGAATTTCGCGCCGGACCCGGCCCGGGATTCGACAGCCATCTCGCCTCCGTGATTTTCGGTGATTATAAAATAGGATACACTCATCCCCAGGCCGGTGCCCACTCCCACAGGTTTGGTGGTGAAAAATGGCTCAAACACCCGCTTGCGGGTCGCTTCATCCATGCCGGGGCCGTTATCCTCTATTTCAATTGCAACCATCTTCCGCTCTTTTTCAAACCGCGTCCGGATAATAAACAGAGGCTTCCCGGTTCCCGCTTCCTGCATGGCCTGGGCACCGTTTCTGAGAATGTTGAGCAGCACCTGCTGTATCTTGCCTCCCTCACAGGACACAGAGGGCAGACTGTCCTCATATTCCTTTCTGATCCCGATCATCTTGAAGTCATACTGTTTTTTGAGATCATAGTCACTCGCGGCCAGTTCCAGAGTTTTGTCGAGAAGCTCCTCAAGGTCATGGGAATATGCCCGGTCGTCGCTCTTCCGGGCAAAACTGAGCATATTCTCCACAATGACCGCCGCGCGCCGTCCCGATTCGCTGATGGTCGAAAGCATGCGCGGTATGCCCCGGGCCTCCATGAACTTCCGAATGGCTTCCATTGTGGTGCCTGCCGCCTCCGCGGCCTTCAGGTTGGCTGGCATATCCATTCTTTCACCCAGGCGGTTTGCCATGACATTGGCGGTCTGCATCATGCCGGCCAGGGGATTGTTGATCTCGTGGGCCATGCCCGCGGCCAGCCCCCCGACGGAGAGCATCTTCTCGCTCTGCACCATCATCTCCTCCATCCGCACCCTGTCGGTCACATCATCAATGCGGATCACCGCACCCTCCACGCCATTGGTAATCAGGGGATAGATTGTCACATCATCATACCGTGTTTCGCCGTTTTCCGACACGCGGGGCATTTTCCGTTCCTGTCTTGTTTCCCGGGTCCGGATGCTTTCGGCTATTTTTTCCATCTCCGATGCCATCCGGGGAAACACATCGGAGAGGGTTCTTCCCTGTGCCATGTCAGCCGGGATACCCGTGGTCTGTTCCGCTGTCTTGTTCCACTGGGTCACTCTGCTTTTGGTGTCAACTCCGATAAGCATGGAAGGCATGGAGTTGATGATGTTCGAGAGATAGTTGCGAAGATGGTGCAGTTCTTCTTCCGCCTGTTTGCGGTCGGTGATATCTCTTCCGAGGCCTGTCATTGCAATGACGTGTCCATTTTCATCCAATATCGCGGTGTTGAGCCAGGCCTGCCACCGCCACCCGTCTTTTGTTATGACGTGTTCTTCAACATGGCTCGAATACGGCGGACTGCAAACTTCGGTTATCGCCCTTGACACGGATTCACGATCCTGCTCGTGAATAAGCGGCATGAACTTTTTCCCGATCAGTTGTTCCCGGGTTTTTCCGAATGTATCGCAGTACGACTTGCTGACAAAGAGAAGGCGCCCCTCGGTGTCAAACTTTACAATCAGATCCGTCTGATTTTCCACCAGAATCCGATATTTTTCTTCGCTCCCCTGCAGTTCCCGCTCGGTATGCCTGTGTTCGAGAATTTCATGATTCAGGTCATCCAGAGTATGCTGCAATTGCCCGGCCATCCGGTTGAATGACCGTGTCAACGCGCTGATTTCATTTAGACGGCTGTCATCGCGGATGGCTTTGGTCCATTCGCCTTTGGCCAGGGTCCGGGAAGAAGCCCGGAGTCGCGATATGGGCCTGGTGATCATCCGGGCTGTAAAAACGCTGATGACAACTGCTATTGCCAAGGTGAGAACGATGAAAAAAGCGGTTACGCGATTATTGGCATTGATCTGATTCATAAAATCCGCTTGGGGAATGGCCACTACAATCAGCCAGTCAAGACCGTATTCATCCGACACAGGCAGGACTTGCAGGAATTGATGCTGTCCATCGCTTTCAAATTCGATATGCTGCACATCAGCGATGTTATGATAGCCGCCCGGTCGCTTGTTCAAAGCCTCGGCCGCGTGCCTGATCATGGGAATCGCACTCTCGTCGGCATGAAGCCGTCTTTGGGCTTTGGCCCCTCCCTGTTCAGTGAACGGTTTTTCATTGGTTGAGGAAGCGATCAGCAATCCGGAGCGCTCGATGATAAACGCCCGGCCCGTCTCACCGATGGAGAGATTCTGCAAAAAATGGCTGATTTGGGAAAGAAAAATATCCGTCGAAACAACGCCAAGCAGCTTTTGTTGCCCGTCATATACGGGACGGCTGGCCGCAATTGCCATATCCTGGCCAGTGAACAGGATGTAAACCGGGCTCCAGACGGCCGTCTCCTTTTCCACAGCGCCGGCATACCATTGGCGCGTACGGGCATCAAAATTCGGAACGGTCACCAACATGTCCGTGCGGTTTCCCAGGCTGTCCGTGGCGTATTTTTTAAACGGGCCGCTTGTGAACCCGTCCGTCACGATGACATACTTGGAATCAGCGGCCCCTTCACGCCCGCTGTTCACAATGCCGCCCCGGGTATTGCCGAAATAGATGCTGGAGACCGACCTGAAAATCCGAACCTGCCGCCAAAAATGACGCTCCAGAGCGGTTGAGTCATTTACATCCAGCAAACCCTGATGCATGGCGCAGGCGTTGACCTGATTGATTTGATGGGGCGTGTTCAGAAAAGTATGCAAGTGGTCATATATGCGTTGGGTGATCTCATTTCGCAACCGATACGCCACATCATTAACCGCGTCCTGCCCATTGCGAAATGAAAGGTATCCCACCAGCCCCACGGCCAAGACCGTCAGCGCAACAAATGGCGCAATCAGTGCTGTGATAAGCGGGATTTTGTCAAAAAGCCTGCCCGAAGATCGTGTTGACATTATGCCTTCCTCATCCATGTTTTTCGTATCTCCAATTGCCATCTGTTCGTAGTATGTCGTCTCGGGTTTTCAGACAAGTTTCCTGATTATAACGGATGTTGCAATTTCAGCATGCCCGATATCTCACACAAAGGCACAGAGGCACAAAGAAAAGGCACAGAGGATAAAAGCGGACACATAAAAAATTATGCCCGGGCACTTATGTCCGGTTTCCGGGCCGGACAGGACTGCCGGTGTCCGACTCAGTACTTTCAGCAGGTTGTGCCCTCCGTTATAATCAGCAAGTTTCAATTATCCGGCACCTTCCGCACTTTGGCAGCCAGTCCTCCCTGTTCCCGCTTCATCACCACCAGCGTCACATCATCCGGCTTTTTCCAGAGTTCCAGCGCTGTGATTATATTTCTATGTATTTCGGAAGCGGAACGGTCCCCGGATTCCTCAACTATCCTTATCAGACGTTTGTCACCGAACAGATTGTTCTCTCTGTCCCACGCCTCTGTTATGCCGTCTGTGAAAAGGACCATGCAGTCCCCGGGTTCCAGCCTCAGTGTGTCCGTTGACAGCCACTGTGAGATGTCGGGTTCGAGTCCTATCCACATTCCGTCTGTCTCAACCGCCTCGACTTTTCCCGTGGCCGCACGCCTGATCAGTATGTCCTCATGCAGGCCTGCGAAGGAAAAAATTCCATCCTTTCCCCCGGCCAGGACAACGATGGTCATGTGCTTTGACTCATCCATTTTCTCTATGTTCTCATAGATTGCCCTGTTGATGACAGCGAGCAGACGGGACGGCGGCGTTTCGGGATTTCCGGTCAGCACTGTGTGTATGGCCGTCTGGACCATCATCATCACCAGACCTGCCGGAACGCCGTGTCCCGATACATCCCCGATGACGATCCAATCATGGCCGGCCACTGATATGACATCGTAATAATCGCCGCCGACCTCCTCGGCAGGTTCCATGCTTGCCACGATCTCATATCCGGATATTTCAGGTTTTTCAGGCAGCAGAACCGTCTGAATCTTTTTTGCCAGTTCCATCTCACCCCAGAGGGCATCTCTGGTTTCCTGAAGTTGCACAATCTTTTCTTCCAGGCTGTCGAGCAGATTGATATTCTCTTTCCTCAGATTTGAAAAAGCCCGGCTTATCTCTCCGATCTCATTTTTGGGAACAGGAAGCTCGGTCAGAGAGCGATTTCCTTCAGAATACTCATACATTGCACGGACAAGGATTTTGACAGGTGTGAGCATCTTTATGACCAGCAGGATGACAACACCCATAATCACAAAGCTCAGGGCATAGGTAAAAAACAGAATATTCTGTCGCAGTCTGACCAGAGAAGAACGCCTGATTTGATTGTTCTCAAAGATGCTGACCGTGCAGAATGGCTCATTTCCGGGAATCACTGATTCATCTGGTCTGTAATCGAAACTGACTGTATCCCATTCCGGGAGAGGGGCCCCTTCAAATGAGCCGGCAATCTGTTTCCCACCAATGCGGACTGAGATATCCACATCATGCCGTCTGCCGATATTGCTGAGAAACTGTCTGTCAAGGGCAATCCCCGCAATGACCACTCCCACAATCCTTTCCTCGTGAAGCACCGCGGGGACAAGCGATATCAGAAAGATGCCCCTGTCAAACGGGGCTATGAGCGACAAGGTTCTCCACTCAAGAGCCTTTCGGAAATAGGGATTGTCCCCAAGACTGTCACCGAAGGCAAATTCATCATGCCCGCGTGCAACCACTTTCCCGTGACTGTCGGCAAAGGCAGTGTAGTCTATACCTATATTTGAAAACAGCCGCCCGCGCCGGAACAGGATATCGGCATCGCCGATCTCAATTCCCGTGATGATTTCCTCAGTTTTTGCCAGGAGCGTGGCAAACTGCCCTGTTCCCTTCAGAAATACATCAATATCGTTCCTCACCTGCTCCGATGTGTCCCGGAGACGCTCCTGAATCGTCTGATCCAGACGTTCAAGCAGGCTTTCAATCTGAAAAATCGAAATCCCGACGGAAATCACAAGGGGGACGAATGCCAGCAGGAGTATCTGATGCAGCAGTTTCATTATTTTTCCTCTGTCAGATATGCAGTTGAAGACCTGCGAGGTTTTTGAAACCTCGCAGGCCTGGTTCTCATTATTTTTTCCCGGTCAGGTAAACCTCTCTTACCACATTATAAAAGGAATCACTATGGCGAATGAATCCGGCATAATTTGCGCCGGTTTCTTTTGCTCTCAGAAAGAAAGGGCAATCAGCTTTCAACTGTAAAAGTTCGGACTGTATCGCCTTACAATCATCTTCCGAGAGATGAGGGGCTGCTGCAAAGGCATCATACGGGATCGGGGCTGTTTCTTTGACAATCCGAAATATATCGCCCCATTTTGCCGTATCCTTATAGGTGGCTCCGGCGTCAATTTTACCCAGTTCCAGAGCCTTTAAAACCTTGGGATGTTTCTTCAGCATATACACATCAGAGAAAAAGGCTTTCGGCTCTGTTATCCCATTTTTCTCCAGCAGAGCACGCGGGTAAAGATATCCCGAAGCAGAACGAAAATCAGTAAACGCGAACCGCCTGCCTTTCAAATCCTCAAGTGAATTAAAAGGCGAAGATTTGGAAACTATGATTACTCCGCTGTAGTGATCACGCAATGGTCCGGACTTGCTTTTTGTCTGTATGGTAACAAGATATTTCAATCCCGGAATTTTTTCTTTTGCCTGTACATAAGCTGCAGGAGTAAAAAAACCGACATCAACCGTTTTCTTCAGAATCCTCTTGCTCAGTTCCTGATAATCCTTGGTAATCCTAAGTCTGCATTCCATGCCGAGAGTCCGGCTGATATCTTTCATGAGAAGATCATACATGCTTTGAACTTCCTTAGTATCTCCCCAGGGAGGAATGCCGAAAACTATTCCCTGTTTCTGTGTTTCTGACGTGTCAGATGCCCAGACAACGGGTATCAGGCTCAAAACCACCACCAGACAACAGGCAGTTATCCGATAAAACTGTCTCATTATGCTACTCCTTTTTCAATTTTTTCTTCTGATTATAACAGATTTAGGGGAGGGCGCAACCTCCTGAAATCATTGGATGGCACAACTGACCGTTTCAGGCATGCCTCTGAATGTTCCTCCTTTTACTTTTTTTTGTGACCGCCGGGAAGGCTCGGAATAAAAGCCCCGGAATAAATTTCAGGGCTAAAATCATAAAAATATCATAGCTTTCAACAACTATATTGTCAATAAACATTTTTTTATTTTAATTCAAATAGTCAGGATATGGAATACTCAGGATTGAATCACTTTTGGGATACGAGACAGAGCCTCGTAACGAGAGTAAACAATGATATTTCTTGGTAAGATCGTCTGTAGCGGAGTTCCCGGCAGAAGAGGCAGAGCCTTATAATGAGAGAATGATATTTCCCGGGAAGTCAGATTTTTGTCCAAAAAAATGGTTTCTTTTCTGCCAGTTTTGTGGCATAAATCAAACCATCATTGAAAGGAACTTAAACCGGAAACCGGGTTCCTTTAACTTGAGGCAGTGAGACAGAGCCTCGTAATGAGAGAACACCAACGACCACCTGAATCACGAATGTCCGAGGATAAGCCGGATGCCCTGATTCATTTTATAAAGGAACATAAAGAGAATGATATTGAAACACATCGCACTTGTTTGCAGTTCTGAGAAAAACAGTGATACATTTTATGAAGATATTTTGGGATTAAAAAAGACGGGATCAAAAATGATCCCGAGCACACTTTCAAAACAGATTTTCAATTTGGATTCAGAATACAAAATCGTCAATTATGCTGATGACAAAATCCACTTTGAAATTTTTATAGACAGCCGGAAAAGCTTTGAGGATGATAAAATTGAACATGCCTGCCTTGAAATTGATGACCTGGAAGCGTTTCTCAAAAAATGCGGCGATAACGGATTGAAAATCATAAATATTCCCAAAGGAGACGGACGCTTTCTCACATTTGTCAGGGATTACGACGGCAATCTGTTTGAGATTAAAGAAAATTGGGTCTGATGTACAAATACCGGAATCAATAACTTTGCTCGGCCCGGATTGGCAAATCCGGGCCGTAACCTGCGGGATTTGGCAATCCCGCAGGAGCTTTTTCTGAATTAATATCTGAATGGACTGATGCCGGATCCTTAAAACCCTCAAAATTCAATACTCCCGGGTGTCCTCGGGAAAGGGATGACATCTCTGATATTGCGGATGCCTGTCAGCAGCATGATCAGCCGCTCAAATCCAAGGCCGAAACCGCTGTGGGGGACAGTTCCGAACCTCCGGGAATCAAGATACCACCAGTAATTTTCTTCGGCTATCCCCGTCTCTTTCATGCGGGACTGAAGCACTTCAAGACGTTCCTCACGCTGGCTACCGCCGATAATTTCCCCGATACCCGGCACAAGCACATCCATTGCACCCACCGTTTCATTGTCATCATTTAACCGCATATAAAACGGCTTTATGGTTTTGGGATAATCATAAACAATCACAGGTTTTTTAAAATGATGTTCTGTAAGATACTGCTCATGCTCGGTCTGCAAATCTTTTCCATAATCAACGGCATATTCAAATTTTTTTCCGGCTTTGTTCAAAATTTCAACAGCCTCCCTGTATGGCAGCCGGATATAATCAGACGATGCGATATTTTCCAGAACGGACATCAGCTTTTTGTCCACAAATTTGGCAAAGAGTTCCAAGTCTTCTTTGCATTCTTTCATGGTATATGCGGTCAGATATCGGATCATTTCTTCCGCAAAATCCATGTTGCCGGCAAGATCACAGAACGCCATCTCCGGCTCCACCATCCAGAACTCAGCGACGTGTCTCCGGGTATTGGAATTTTCAGCCCTGAATGTGGGGCCGAATGTGTAAACATCCCCCAGGGCCAGCGCAAACATTTCCGCAGACAACTGGCCGGAAACTGTCAGATTTGTCTCTTGGCCGAAAAAATCAGCGGCAGTGTCAGCTTTTCCCTCTTTTTTCGGAAGATTGTCCCAGTCCAGTGTTGTCACCCTGAACAATTCCCCTGCACCTTCACAGTCCGAACCGGTGATAATGGGAGAATGCAGATATTTAAAGCCCCTGTCCCTGAAAAATTTGTGGATGGCATACGCCAGTTCTGATCGGATACGGAATGCCGCGCCATATTTGTTGGTCCGCGGTCTTAAATGGGCAATGGTTCTTAAAAACTCGTCCGTGTGACGTTTTTTCTGCAAAGGATAGGATTCCGGGGCAAAACTGATGATGTCAACCCGGTCTGCACGGATTTCCCATTTCTGTCCCTTTCCCTGAGATTCCACCATCTTTCCGGTTACTGCGACAGCAGAGCCTGTGGCAAGTTTTCTGATATCCTGATAATTTTCCAAAGTGTTATCCGCTATAACCTGAATACTTCTGAGGCATGAGCCGTCATTCATTTCAATAAAAGAAAACGCTTTTGAATCCCGCCTGGTTCGGATCCATCCTTTTATGACAACCTGGTCCGCAGGGACCTCTGAGTTTAAAAGCTTGAATATTTTTATGCGTTCCATTAAAAAAACTCCTGTGTGAATTACGAACTTTTTACCATCTGTGACACCGCCTGATGAACGCGGATGAGTCCGGCAGTCTGCGTTCATTCGCGGTTCATATGCAAAATACCTGAAAATATATGGCCAGGTAATTACCATCTGTGACGGAACTGCGAACTTTTTATCATCTGAAAAGTGTTTTTCAGACAAAATGAAGGATGCCTCAAAATGTTCAGAAATTTCTGTTCATTCTGAAAATTTCAGCCCGACTGACATTATCACTATTTTTTACTTGAATTATAATTTATTATTAAGGTATATATACAGGCATGAATATCAGCATTTTTTTTGCATTTACCACATAAACTAATATTTAAAGAATATGCAGGGGTGAACCTTATGGGTAAATACCTTTTATATGCGCTTATTGCGCTTGTCATCGCATTTGGCCTCAATTTCTTCAATGTCGTAGAGATTCCCTGGCTGGATGTCCCATTTTCAATGGAAGCAAAACAGGAAGGCGCGCAGAAAGTGGACAACGCACTTCAGGAAGCTACGGAAAATAAATAAACTGGGTACCGAAATGTGAATCATGCGTCGGTGTCGGATTGTTTTGGCACGGGAATCTTGAAAAACTCTATCCCTTCTTCTTTTAAAGTTTTTTCTTCTTCTTTGGTACTGGAGCCTTTTATGTTTCTTGGCTCAGAAGCACCATAATGAATTTTCAGGGCTTCCTTTGCAAAATCACAACCGACATCGTCAAAATTTTTATCCATAAACTCCGTCACCTTTCTGGCGAGCGATTCCGGGTCTATCTGCTGACCTCCGGGAAGGCCCGCCTCGGGCGGAGATGATTTTATGCCAAAAGTGGAAGGAATTTTGGAAACAGAAGTGTCATTGCATGTCGGACAGGCAATCATATCGTTGTCCCTCTGTTCATCGTAGGCCTGCCCGTCTTCAAACCAACCTTCAAACGTGTGACCATTATTGCATTTCAGATCGAATATTATCATAAAAAACATCCTTTTGAGAAAGTGACACAGTTTTAACTATATCCCGACAAATGAACAGCTGCAGTGAAAAACTGAAAATATGTCTGCAACCATTCAACGGCAGATGTCAGCATGGGAAAATGCCCGGTGTCACTGATTTCAGCAGATTGCAAGAACTTATGGATGACGAGTATATGTAACAACATTTTCTGTTAACATATCACATGGATTGATATTTTAAAAGAAGTTATTGACAAATTCGTTTTTTAACACAAAATAAGAGCAGAAATCTGATCCGGAATCAACAAAGAATGGAACATATTTTGGGCATCTTTACATAAATTGCTGTAAGATTTCAAACAATCTGCAAAATTGTTCCACAGTAAAAAACACAGATAATCAACCACGAGACAGAAAGGTCATTTATGAAAAAATATGTTTTTATCGGAATCTGTTTTCTCCTGTTTTCTTTAACAGTTGCTCAGGCTGAAACCATGTATGTCAGGGAAGTTGAAATAACTCTGAGGAAGGGCCCGGGAAATCATCGGAAGATCATTACAATGCTTCCGCCCGGGCGGATGCTCGAATCTCTGGAACAGGAAGATGGATGGACGCACGTCCGTCTTCCGGATGAAAAGGAGGGCTGGGTCCTCAATCGTTATCTTACATCCAAAAAACCTAAGGAGTTTGACCTGGAAGTGCTCAGAGAGGAGCGTAAAATGCTTTCGGCTCAGGTGGCTTCCCTGCTTGAAGAAAACAAAAACTTAAAAGAGAAGAACAGAAAACTCGGCTCTGAAACTGCCGGCAGTGAAGAAACTTTTGATGAACTGAGCAAAGCTTATGAAACCCTGAAGAATGAAAGCTCTGATTATTTGAAAATTAAAGCAGCCCATCAGAAAGCAGTTGCACAGCTTGCCGAACAAAGGGAAAAATCTGAAAATCTGGAAGAGGAGTTGGCAAGAATCCGTAGAGATCAGAATCTCAAGTGGTATCTGACCCGGCCGGCCATGAAAGGGTTTATGTATGGGGCAGGGGTTCTTTTTGTGGGGCTTATGACGGGTCTTTTTATTGCGAAACGGCAATCTCGACGTTCCTCTTTTCTGTAAAAAAGTTGAAAATAAAAAGCTGAATGCTCTGGGAAATTACGGTACCAGTAATTTCAGCATGTTATGAGAACTTACGAATGACAAGTGCATAAGGTGGGTTCCACTGCACATTCAACTTTAATTACTTTCCACTGCCAAATTTTTATATCCGACATAGAGCGTTGCAATTCCCCCTGTCAGTTTCCGCCATCTGACATCTGAAAACCCTGCGGAGCGCATCAGTTCGGCAAAGGCATGGGGTTCCGGGAAATTGACCACTGAATCGGGAAGATACTGATATGCTTTCAGATTTTTTGAAAAAAACCATCCGATCAGAGGCAGAATTTTTTTGAAATAGAGAAGATAAAGCGACAGCACAGGGCCTTTCAGGGGCGTGGCAAGTTCCAGCACAAGGAGCATCCCCCCTTTTTTTAAGGTGTCATGAAAAATTTTTAAGGCAGATAATTTGTCACTGATGTTCCGGATTCCGAATGCAATTGTTACGGCATCAAACGCTTTTGTCCTGAAAGGAAGGTGAAACACATTTCCTGCAATCAGATGAATACTTGAATCTTTGACTTTTTCCTTTGCCAGCATCAGCATTCCCGGGGAAAAATCCACACCGAAAACTGCAGGCCCCCGTCCCTTCTGCCTTAATATTTCAAGGGCAACATCACCGGTTCCGCAGGCGATATCCAGAACAGCCCCGTCAGCAGGAACAGTCATTGCGGATACCATTGCCCTTCTCCAATAAACATCCTGTCTCAGGCTTAAAAGCCGATTTAACAGATCATACCTCGGTGCTATGGCCTCAAACATATCCCTGATAAAAGGGAGTTCTATATTCTTCATTGACAACCTCAATTTTTGCATTACATTTCTGAGTATTAATAAAGACTGAAATTATCACACTGGCAACACTTTTACAATATAGAATCAGCAGACTGAAAATACTTCCGCGGGATTGACAAATCCGGGGAACCGGTTCGATTTGCCGATCCGGCCGGGCATTAACGGGCGCATTTCCGATCTGCTGAAAATGAATAATTAATTAATTGGGAAATTAAATGGCTACCAAACGGGATTATTATGAAATTCTGGGTGTGAACCGTAATGCTTCTGATGGTGAAATAAAAAAAAACTATCGGAAGCTTGCCATGAAATACCACCCGGACAGAAACCCCGGTGACAAGGCTGCTGAAGAAAAATTCAAGGAAGCAGCAGAAGCTTACGAGGTACTCAGGGATCCTCAGAAGCGTGGCATATATGATCAGTACGGCCATCAGGGGCTTGAAGGGTCCGGTTTTTCCGGATTCGGCGGTTTTGAGGATATTTTTTCAAGTTTCGGAGATATTTTTGAGGATTTCTTCGGATTCAGCAGTGGAAGACGTTCGAGGAGCAGGGGACAAAAAGGGGCTGATCTGCGATATGACATGAAGTTGAGCTTCATGGAAGCGGTCTTTGGGAAAGAAACTGAGATCAATGTGGAAAAGATGGAAATGTGTCCCGAATGTAAAGGCAGCGCATGTGAGCCGGGAACACAGCCGGAAAACTGTCAGCAGTGCAACGGTACAGGTCAGGTTTCCCGCACTCAGGGATTCTTCACCGTGAGAACAACCTGCCATCACTGCCGCGGCAGGGGCCAGTCCATACAGCATCCGTGTTCTTATTGCAGAGGGGCCGGAAAAGTCAGAACAAGTAAAAAGGTTTCTGTCAAAATTCCAGGGGGCGTTGATTCGGGATCAAGGCTTCGTCTGACTGCGGAGGGAGAGCCAGGGGCTTACGGAGGGCCTCCGGGTGATCTTTATGTTTTCATCCATGTGGAAAATCATGAATTCTTTGAGCGTGACAATATCAATGTTATCTGCCAGATTCCGATTTCCTTTGTGCAGGCTTCCCTTGGCGACCAAATAGAAGTGCCTACGTTGGAAGGTGAAAAAATACTTGATATTCCGAAAGGGACTCAGCCTGGTGACATATTCCGATTTGCGAGAGAGGGGATTCCTTCTCTCAGGAATGGGAACCGGGGAGATCAGATTATTCAGGTTTCCGTCAGGACACCTACAAATCTGACAAAAAAACAGGAATCGCTGCTAAGGGAATTTGCAAAACTTGAAAAAGGCAAGCTGACCACCAAATTGAAGAATATGTTCAAAGGAGGCGGTGCAAGGGCTGCCAGATAGGTTTTAAGTTTTAAGTTTTAAGTTTTAAGAAAAAATTTATTGAAACCTGAAACCAACGGACAGGTAAAAAATGTTTGAATTAAAAGTTGTCACCCGTTTTGCAGCGGCACATCAATTGAAGATGGTTGCAAAAAAGTGCGAAAACCTTCATGGGCACAATTGGAAAATTGAAATTTGTGTGGCAGGAGAAACTTTGAATGATGCCGGTGTGCTGATTGATTTTGGAGAAATAAAAACGCATATAAAAAAAATTATGGAGAAGATTGATCATCGCTTCCTGAATGAACTGGATGATTTTAATGATGACAACCCGCCATCATCGGAAAATATTGCCTTGTATGTTGCCAAAGAACTTCAGCAAAAAATTGACGATTCTTCTGTCAAAGTTTCCCGTGTGACTGCATGGGAGTCTGAAGATGCCTGTGCAACCTATTATTGCCAGAAAATGCTTTAAAATATTCTGGGATTGGCAAAGCCCCCGCCTCACGGCGGTTCGGAAAAGTTGCTTGCGGGTTCAGAAAAGTTGCTTGCGGGGGATTGGCAAATCCCCCGCCACTGTAGCGGTTCGGATTTGCCAATCCGAACTGAGCAAGCACACACACAATACCTTAAATTGCCTGACTCTGCCCGGAGCGTTACTCCGGGCCGTAATGCCTATATCTTTGCAGCCTCCTCAAGCAGCCTGTCCATCTCCTCTTTTTTCCCGATGGTGATTCTTACGAAATCCTTTATTCCCTCAATGTGAAAATACCTGACAAGAATACCTCTCTCCTTCAGCCTGAGATATATCTCCTGACCTGAAATGCCTTTCTTTCCTGCAAAAACAAAATTTGCCTTTGAAGGCAGGACATTCCATCCGAGCTTCCTGAGTTCGGAGGAAAAAACATTTCTGGTTGCGATAATTTTCTCAGTTACAGACTTGTAATATTCTGTGTCGGATATTGCAATCTCGCTGATTCTCTGCGTGATCATGTCAACAGGATAGGAGTTGAAAGAATCCTTTACGACAAAAAGGGCATCCGTAAGCTCCTTGCTTCCGATTGTGAATCCGAGTCGAAGCCCCGCAAGAGACATTCCTTTTGAAAGGGTTCTGATGACGAGCAGATTCCTGAACTCATCTGTCAGGCTGACCACACTTGTCCCGCCGAAATCAATATATGCCTCATCAATGATGATAACCCTGTCCCTCGGATACTTTTCAAGAAGAAAGATGATCTCCTCAGGGTCCATAGCAATCCCGGTCGGCGCGTTGGGATTCGGGATGATGATTCCACAGGATTCTGTTTCATCCAGATATTCTTCTGTGCTGATAGAAAAATCAGTATTCAAAGGCATTTTCTGGTATTGAATCCCATAGAAATCACAATAGACCGGGTAAAAACTGTAAGTAAATTCAGGGAACAGCAAATTCCCGTTATTGCTGTCCAGAAAAGCATAAAAAGAAAATGAAAGTGCTTCGTCAGAACCGTTACTTACAAAAACATTCTCTTTTTTAACCCTGTATTTTTCCGCAATTCTTTCACGAAGATTCTCGGATAACGGGTCAGGATACAGTCTCAGTTTCTCAATATCATAATCTTTCAGCAACGCCTCAATTTTCGGTGAAGGCGGATAAGGGTTTTCATTTGTGTTGAGCTTTAAATATTTCCTGTCCTGGGGCTGCTCACCCGGCACATAAGGGGTCAGTTTTTTCATTCGCTCTGAAAGCATGTTTCTCCTCTCTGAATTATGAAGAATACGGATGAACTGCCCTCCGGTGCATAAGCGGGCAGAACAACGTCATCATCTTTGTTCCTTTGTTCAAACATGAAGTCTGTCAGCAGTTCTCAGGTTTTCAGTTTGACATTTTCTGTTCATAGCATTATATAATATGTTTATGTTTCATCTGGAATAAATTTCAGGGCTGTGAAAGCGCAAGCCTATCCGCCTTGATAGTTGCGGGATTGATCCCCGAACTGATTGTTAAAAATGATAACCTTTTATCTGTTTATAATCAAGCTTTTTTGGGCAGATGATGTAAAACAATTTTGCAAATTGTTTTTTGCGAGCTGGGGCATTTTTTGCCGGACGAGGTTTGCAACCCCGTCAGGGAGATGGCTGAACATTGCGAACGGGGTTGCAAACCCCGTCCGGCAGGGAGTTGTTTTTGCGATCTGGGCGGACAGTCTTTAACGATACAAGGAGTAAAAAAACAATGGGAATAATCAGGCATGTCAAAGGGAAAGATTTTCAGTTGCCAGACAGAAATGTCCTGAGCAGCAACTCAGATGTGCAGCAGAGCGTGGCCCATATTATCAAAAATGTTATTGTCCAGGGAGATCAGGCCCTTAGGGACTATACAGAAAAATTTGACAGGGTGAAACTCGGTGACATCCGTGTCCCCAAAGAAGCCATACAAAAATCAGGTGAAAATCTGAAATCCGAAGATCGCAGCGTCATGGAGGCTGCCACTGCCAATATTCGCCGTTTTCATCAGAAGCAGGTGAACAAAACTTGGAAAGAGACATACAAAGACGGCACTGAGTTAGGGCAGATCGTGCATCCCATTGACCGGGTGGGTATTTATATTCCCGGGGGCAGGGCGGTTTACCCATCCTCCCTGATTATGAACGCTGTCCCGGCTCAGATTGCAGGGGTTCCTTCCATTGCCGTTGTCTCTCCGCCCCAGGAAAACGGCCTGCCCCATGAATTGACCTTGGGCGCGTGTGCATTACTCGGACTGGATGAAGTGTATGCGGTCGGCGGTGCTCACAGCGTAGCGGCCCTTGCTTATGGAACCGACACCATTGCCCCGGTCTTCAAAATCACCGGCCCGGGAAATGAGTATGTTGCGGAAGCCAAGCGTCAGGTATTCGGACAGGTGGGAATAGATTCCATTGCCGGTCCCAGCGAAATTCTGATTTTGCATGATGATCCTCAGACACCTGCGGAATACATTGTAAGAGACATGCTTTCACAGGCGGAGCATGATCCCAAAGCCCAATCTGTCCTTATCACGACATCTGAGGATATTGCCCGGAAAGTGGCAGACCGGCTGGAAGAGATTGTGCCGCAGTTGCCGCGGAAAGAAATTATAACAGAATCTTTAGAAAATAAGGGAATGATTGTTCTTGTAGATCAGATTGAGGAAGGGATCGAAATCGCCAATCAGATCGCACCGGAACATCTGGAACTGCTTGTGAAGGATGAATCCGTAATCTCTCAGATTCGGAATGCAGGTGCGATATTTGTGGGGCAGTGGTCTCCTGAACCGGCAGGCGATTATTTTGCAGGCCCGAATCATATCCTTCCCACCAACGGCGCTGCAAAATATGCGTCAGCTCTGAGCGTGCAGGATTTTCAGAAACACTCTTCGTTCATCCGATACTCCAAAGAACGAATACAGAAACAAGGCCCAATGATTGCCCATTTTGCAGAATTGGAAGAACTGTACGCCCATGCGGAAGCGATTAAAGCAAGGTTTTAGGTTTTAGGAGGAAAAAGAAATTAAATGACAGAAAATATTGTTAAACCGGAACGTCCGGGCGGATTTTCAGACTTTCTTCCGTCCGATTATCTGGCAAGAGAGAAAATGCTCAAGACCATTGAAAAGGTCTTTCGATCCTTTGGATTTGATCCGATTGAGACACCTCAGATCGAGTTTTTGAAAACACTGGCCGGCGAAACCAGTGCTACCGGCAAAAATATCTTCCACATAAAGAGTGGCAAAGATGACGAGCCGCTGGCAATGCCCTTTGACCACACAGTTCCTTTTGCCCGCATTCTCGCGGCAAATCCTTATAATGCAAAAAAGAGGACAGGTATCCGGCTGCCGTGGCGGCGGATGGTGGTCGGGCCTGTGTTCCGTTCAGATACTCCGCAGAGCGGCCGGTATCGTCAGTTTTATCAGTTTGATGCAGATATCGCGGGCACGTCCTCAATGATGGCAGACGCTGAAATCGTGGCGATCATGTTTCTGGCAATGGAGGCACTGGGAGTCAAACGGTTCAAAATCCGTCTGAACAATCGCAAAATCCTCAACGGGCTTGCGGCACTGGTCGGTATCACGGATCGGCGAGAAGCCCGGGCAGACGATATTACCAAAGAGATGATGCGGATTCTTGACAAGCTTGACAAAATCGGATTGGACAAGGTTTTGGCTGAACTTCAGGCCAACCCTGAAACCACTTCTCATGCAGCACCTGCGCTCTCTGATGATGCCATCATAAAAATCAGGGCGTTTCTGGGATTGCAGGGCAGCAACGAAGAAAAACTCACACGTTGCCAAAATGTTTTCAAAGGAGTGAGCGTGGCTGAGGAGGGAATTGGGGAGCTTGAGCAGATCATGGAATATATCGCGGGAATGGGAATCCCGTCCGAGGCTGTTGAGATTGATTTTTCCATTGCCCGGGGCCTGGATTATTACACCGGCCCTGTGATGGAAACAATACTCCCGGACGCGCCGGAATTCGGAAGCGTGTTCTCAGGCGGTCGCTACAATAATCTTGTGGCCCGCTTTACAGGAAAGGAATTGCCGGCAACTGGCGCCTCCATTGGCGTTGACCGGCTGTTCGCTGCTCTGAGCCATCTCGGCGCGGTTGACCGTTCCGAACAGACGGTCACAGAGGTGATGATTCTTCGCATCGCAAAAGACCATGACCCTGATTATCTTCAGATGGCAGGAGAATTGCGTGAGATCGGCCTCAATGTCGAAGTCTGCCTCATCGAAGACACCACATTTAAAAGCCAGTTTAATTTTGCAATCAGCAGGGGGATGAGGTTTGCCATCATCTGCGGTGAGGATGAATTTGAAAAGCAGACAGTACAGGTGAAGAATCTGGAAACACGCAAGCAGGAAGAAATACAGAGAGATGCATTGGCCGATTATTTTAAATCTCAGTAATCAGTTGTCGGGCGCGTTAGTCGCCCGGCAATTCATTGCCGGGAGATAAAATTCGTCCGATTCGTTCCCTCCCGCAGGGACGGCTGAGAACAGCCCGGCAATTTATTGCCGGGGTCATTCCGGGAACAAATGTCACTCGGTCTTTTGTGTCCCGCAGGGACAACTGTGAAAGGTGACTGTATCTCCTCTCCGTCCTCACATATTCCCCTGAATGGAAAGGCAAGGCTTCATAAGCCTTCACCCTTTTCTTGAGAGCAACTCAAGAACTTTCTTTCGGATCTTATTTGATCTGCGGCTGGTTCTGTCGCGGGGCCTTGGCAGATTTATGTCAAATATCTCCAATATTTCAGAAGGTCTTTCTGACAGCACCATGATGCGGTCGCTGAGATAGACTGCCTCATCCACGTTGTGCGTCACGAACAGAACCGTATCTTTTCGTTTGTCCCAAACCCTGATCAGAAAGTTCTGGAGATCGTTCCGGGTCTGGTTGTCCAGAGAGGCAAACGGCTCGTCCATCAGCACAACTTCCGGATTCATAATCAGGGTTCGGGCAATGCTTACCCGCTGCTTCATTCCGCCGGACAGTGCTTTCGGAAATCTGTTTTCAAATCCGTCCAGACCGAAGGCCCGAATATATTCCATCGCCGCAGACCGCCGCTCTTTTTTGGGAATTTTCATCATTTCCAAGCCCATCTCAATGTTCTGAATGGTCGTCCGCCATGGAAACAGGGCGTATTCCTGAAACACCATTCCCATACGTTCATCAATTCCCGTCACCTCACTGCCGCCGAGAAGCACCTTGCCTTCCGATGCCTGATCAAGACCGGCAATGATTCTCAACAACGTCGTCTTTCCGCATCCGCTCGGTCCGACAATGGAGAAGAATTCTCCTTTTCTGATTTGAAAATCTATCCGGTCAAGGACGCGGACATTCTCCTCCGGCTTTCTCCCGGAATATATTTTAGTCACTTGGGACAGTTCCAATCCCATACATCAGCCCTCCGTTATCCTTCCACGGGACGCGAAGCATTTCAGTTCAACCTCTCGGATCATGTCATAAGCCGCCAGCCAGATTCCTAATAATTTCTTTCAGGGAGTTCAGAATACGGAAAATATCAGAAAGGTCTTCGCGTGTTGCCACATAAGCAGGGCTGATGGCATACATGTCTCCCCGCAGAATCATAAAATACCAGTCTGCCCCGATGACATAACACCCGTAAATCGGATACTGATGCTCACCCACCTCCTGAGCGACAACCATGGCGGCAAGACACTGTCCTGCGGGGTCGCCTTCGGGGTTTTTCTCTTTTTTGTATTCCTGAAAACAGAAATAGGGTTTCTTAGGAATCCGGAAACCGCTCGCAATCATCCCGTCAGGTCTGCCGGCCATTTCAATATCCCCCACTTTCCCGCTGAAACGGCGTTGAGCAAAAAAATTGGAGCGTTCGGTGGTATAATCCACCAAGGCAAAAACAGGACCGATAAAATTCTGTGTCAGTTCAGATTCGTTCCAGTCATGGACATTGCGGATCAGTTTTTTCTGAAACCGTGTCAGAATCTGCCTGTCAAAATCGGGAATATGACTTTCCTGATTCAGCCACTCGGCAAGGTCAGAGGAGTCAAAGAGCTGTTTTAAGGCATAAGTGTCATCCAGATATGCCAGGGTACAGTCGCGAAAATCCATCTGAGTCTCCTTCAATAAATGAATATTTTCTGATTATAATGGATTCAGAGAATCCTTGAACTTGAACCTGTCCGCGTTCACAGGGGTATGTTCAGAAACAATGTTTTCCCATGTCAAGGATGGGATTGAGAATCAATGTGTTGGGAACGAGAATCAGGGAGAATCATCTCCATCTGACAAGATGATTTTCCAGTAAGCGTAATCCCCCGTCAATGCACAGCCCGATTACGCCGATGACCAGCATCCCTGCGATTATCTCATCGGGTCTCTGAATGTCTCTGGCAGTCATGATCATGTAACCCAGTCCGTAGCCCTGCTTTACCCCAGTAAATTCAGCCGCCACCAGCGTCATCCATCCGATGCCGACACCAATCCTCATGCCTGTCATAATGGACGGAACAGCTCCGGGAATGAGAACTTTGAAGAAGATGTCCCTGTCCGAAGCATTCAGTGTGCGGGCCGCTTCGATGAGAACCGGATCAATTCCGAGAACGCCGCCTGTGGTGTTCAGCAGAATAGGGAAAAAAACGCCCAGGAAAATAATAAACGCTGCTGATTTGATGCCGATTCCGAACCAGAGGATGGAGAGCGGAATCCACGCCAGCGGAGGAATAGGGCGAAGCAGTTCAATAATCGGACCGAGGAGCATGCGAAGCTTCTCTGACCATCCCATGGCGATTCCGAGCGGAATGGCAAGCATCGCTGCAAAAACATATCCGAGGAAAACACGATACAGACTGTGCAGGATATGGTAATGCAGCGGATGGCCCGGAGGCATTCCAAGTTCGACAAGGTCCCGCAACCCCAGGAAAACCTGAACCGGAGACGGGAGTTTGAACCTCGGAATAATTCCCAGAGAAGACAGGCATTGCCAGAACAGGATCAGAACAAAAATCGGCAGGAACCGTCTCCATGTTAACGAATTTCGAGTTTCCAATTTCAAGTTTACATTTCCAATTTCGAGTTTACGTTTACGTTTACGTTTCCAATTTCAGACACTGATGCCAGTAATTTCATCTTTGCGGAAATCAAACAAAGTCTCCGATTCACCGCCCTGCTTTACCGTGACCACCGGCTCGCTGTGAATATGGCCGATCACCTTTGCTGCAATATTGCGTTCCGAGAAGATGGAAAGGACTTCCATGGACTGTTCCGGCTTCACAGCGAGGATAAAGCCGAAACTCTGAAAGCACAGCAGCCAGTCTTTCAAATCCAGCGACTTGGGTTTGGGAATGGCACTGATATCAATCTCTGCACCTTTCCCCGAATTTTCCATCATAATGGAAGCCGTACCGAGAATGCCGGCATTGCTGACATCCTTCGCAGCGAGGGCCAGTCCCCGTTCCGCAATCAGAGGCAGTGCGTCCAGCCGATGAAGCAATTCCTCCGAACTTTTGCCGGAGTTGGCATCCCAACTGACCACAGAATGGCACCCTGCCTGTCCCCGAATATCCACGACGAGAACCAGGTCATCGCCGGCTTCCGCCAGATGACCGCGAAGCACATTTTTGGCCCAACCGAGGATTGCCACGCTCAATGACGGATGCTGAACAGGAGCGTCAGGATGAAGATGACCTCCGAGCATAGGCACTTGCAGTTTCCGGCATCCTTTTTGAATGCCGTCTATGATCAGGGAACGCTGTTCGTTATCGCCGCTGGCTAAAACATTTACCAGGCCCACAGGCCGTCCTCCCATGGAATAAATGTCATTCACCGTCACCATGATGGCGGCTTTTCCGGCTGCATAAGGCTCATTGGCAAGCAGGCCGGTCATCATGCCGTCGGCTGCCAGAAGCAGAAATCCGTCTTTCCAGGGAATCACAGCAGCATCATCCCCGTAATTGGGAAGCTGGGTTCCGTACTGATGGGTCAGGCTTAACTTTTCAAATATCTCTTTGATGGGTTGTTTACGCAATACGCCGCCATAGCTCCGGACAGCTTCTGCGACAGATTTCAATTCAGTTTTCACAGGTTGATTCTCCTAATTATTTAAATAACAGTATCTGCGGGATTTGTCAAGTCGGCAGGAGCATTACCGGAGTTTATTCTCTCCGCAAGCTTCTCTCCAGTAGCTGTGCGTTTAAAATATAATGCGTAATCGCCCTGTCATAGATAGCATCAACGGGGCTTCGGGGATTCCTCATACAAAATTCAGCCCCGATATTAAGATTGGATACGGATCTTATAAAAACATCTTTCTTAATCAATGTGTTGAGTCCGTCATCAAGGCGAAACACCACAAATACCTTGTCACCGATTTTCATATCCCTCTCTGCTTCCAATTCAAATTTCAGGCCGCCTCGGGACAGATCTTTCAGCGTCATTGATCCTTTAATTTTTCCTCTGCACAAAATGTATTTTCCAGAGAGACTGACTTCTTTTCTGTGGAATTTTCTTCTTTCCACAAGGACAGAGGCAGAATATCCGCATTTACACCGATATTCCAGCATAAGGATTTCATCCATGTCTGTGTATTTGGAAAAATCCATCGCTATCTTTTTTTTACATTTCAGACATTCAAATGTGATAGCATTATCGTTATTTATAAAAATTTTTTGTTCTGACATTTTAACAGCCCTGAATTTTTGGCGGATTACGGGTTTCAATGCGGCATTAAGCGGAAAGTCGCAGACAAACCAATACACATTCAGAAATCTTCAGGAACCCGGCTTAAATCTGCCTGCATGAGTTGATGGGGGTGTCCGAAATAATCCTCTGGCGGCCCGATGGGGTTCCAGCCTATTTTCTTGAAAAAAAGGACATTTTTTTCCTGTACATGGGCGGTGAAAACCGTGCATCCTTTTTTTTTCACACGTCTCATGGCCTCCCTGACCAGCAATGCTCCTGAACGAAAATCTCTTGATGTCTTTCGCACCGCGAGCCTGCTGCCAATCCAATGACCGCTGTCCGCCTTATCCGGAAAAACCCGCACGGTTCCCACAATTTCGCCATCATCTTTTAAAATCAGGTGAATTGCGTATTCATCATGTTCATCCGCGTCCGAATCCCTGAAAAGCCCCTGTTCTCTGACAAAAATTTCGTTTCGGATTGCATAAACCTCAGCCATTTCCCGATCATTCCGTGTGGTGTGACATACGCGTTTACCGCTTTTTTGTATATATGAATGAAGCGCGCTGCATGCGCCGCATCGCACACATCCGGCCAGACAGTCCTTTGCGGAAAGCCCTTTTCTCTGAAGGATTTTGGCAACACTCGTATAAATCCGTTTCATGATTTCAGGATCCGGGGGCAGCGCATCCTGCATCTGGGACCCGGGAATCGGACGAAGCGGAACCACAAACGGGTAAACGCCCAAATCCGCAAGCACTTCGCTTCCCCAGGCAACGGACGCGGGAGCCTCTCCCATTCCGACGATCAGAAAACTGCTCACCTGAGCGGGACCGAATAGCGTAACTGCTCTTTTCCATGCTTTTTCATAATGCTCTGTTCCTATGGCTGCTTTTGCCGGGGCCATCCGTGCGAGCGTATCCTGATCAAAGCTTTCGATGTGAATGCCGATGGTGTCCGCTCCGGCTTCTTTCAGATCATCCAGCAAAGCCAGATCATCCGGCGGCGCGCACTGAACATGAATTGGCATGCCCGTTGCTGTTTTGACGGCATTGGCACATCTTGCCAGATAAGGGATTTCAGTTCCGGGAGGATCGCCGGTTCCGGATGTCAGCACGATATGTGATATTCCATCCAGCCTTTGGGCAACTGTTGCCACTTCAGCCAATTGCCCAGGTGTCTTCTTTGCTATGGTCCGGTTGTTTTTTAATGAGATTTCAGTCCCGCAAAAGACACACTTCCGGGAGGCTTTCCAGTGAGAACAGCTTTGGATAACGGTGGTGGCCAGGCAGTCTTTCCCATGGAGAAGCGCAATTTTTTTGTAACAGACTCCGTCTTCTGTAAAAAATTGATAAAAACGGGGCTCCGGGACGACTTCAACTGGGACAAGCTCTTTTCCATTTTTTAAAAGCAGGAAGTGATCTCCGAGCGGTTGCAAAGAGTAGGGTGAATCTGAAACGTAAGGCGCATGAATCGGAGCATTTACGGCAATTCCGTTGAGCAGAAAAGAGCGCCCTTCTGCCGGCCCCGCGCCGCCTTTCCGTCCGCGGATTATCAAAGGGACGCGAATACCCAGACTTTGAATTTCGACTATGATATTTTGCATAATCAACACCTCAATGCAGCTCCGCAATACAGCCTGAACGCGGAACTATAAATTTTCTGATTATAACTGATTTGGATGAACTCCGATTTCTGTCGGTATTCATTCCCCTGTTTTGCATGGTGTCAGGCTGAAACCTGCCGGGATCACAGGTGAAAAGTGCAGGGAAAACCGGATAAGCAGAGGAAGGGGCAGGAATGTTCATTCCCATTCTTATCCGCTATCCCTGCTGTTGTTACACACGCAAGCCTGATCTGCTATTCTCTTTATTTAATTCATAACCATATCAAAATCAAATAATTTATCAAATAAAAAATTTAATGTTATTGGTAAGATTATGGTGGAAAGTGGCAGGTGGAAAGCGGATGTGTTTTGAGATACTCCCTCAGCAGAATATAAAACCAGTCATATATCCGAAAAATTTCCGGATCTCCCGGCGGCCTCCTGTTTTCATCTTCAGGGTGTGCAAAAGTTCGGATATGCTCAGAAGCGCCCGGTATTGCATAACAGGTGAAAACGGATTGAAAACAGGCAGGCTGTCCGATCTGTT
>JAOZLU010000322.1 GCA_029934695.1 Desulfobacterales bacterium
TGAGTCAACTATTTCAATATTTCAATCCTTGTTTTAATGGATAGCTGACTCAAACATGACATCTGAAAAACATCTGAATATATACAGATAGTTTCAATCCTTGTTTTAATGGATAGCTGACTCAAACCTGGGTCAAGCATAATTATTTTATCATTTATTTTATGTTACAATCCTTGTTTTAATGGATAGCTGACTCAAACAAACACACAGGCTCCGTGTATGATGTGATGGAGACGCTGTTTCAATCCTTGTTTTAATGGATAGCTGACTCAAACCGGAGCCTGTGTGTTTCTCCGGTTCTGTATCCATTTGTTTCAATCCTTGTTTTAATGGATAGCTGACTCAAACCGTGACAACGTGCAATTCAGGGGGGCAGGGAGTCTCGTTTCAATCCTTGTTTTAATGGATAGCTGACTCAAACTGTCACGTCAAACCGGGGCGATAATATCTTTTTAGTTTCAATCCTTGTTTTAATGGATAGCTGACTCAAACTCCGATCCCCGTGCGGAGGTATTTAAGCAGAAGTATAGTTTCAATCCTTGTTTTAATGGATAGCTGACTCAAACGGATGCGATAGTGGCGTCACTGTGACGCAGAGTAGGTTTCAATCCTTGTTTTAATGGATAGCTGACTCAAACGTTGCGGCACAGCAGCGTCTTCGGCATTGTTGAGATGTTTCAATCCTTGTTTTAATGGATAGCTGACTCAAACCGGGCGTCAAAGGTGCCGATGTTAGCAGACCTGAGAGTTTCAATCCTTGTTTTAATGGATAGCTGACTCAAACAGAAGCATTCTCCGCCTCAAAAAAATCGTTGCTGTTTTGTTTCAATCCTTGTTTTAATGGATAGCTGACTCAAACTGTGTTGCGGCGGTAAGAAAATGACGTCGGACAGAAGTTTCAATCCTTGTTTTAATGGATAGCTGACTCAAACCTCCTGTTCGGAGGTACCATGTTATGGTATGCATGGTGTTTCAATCCTTGTTTTAATGGATAGCTGACTCAAACCTTGGATGACCGCCGATTCTGCGTCCTGCGGGTTGCGTTTCAATCCTTGTTTTAATGGATAGCTGACTCAAACGACATCCAGGCTCCGGAAAAATCCGGATTCCTGTGAGTTTCAATCCTTGTTTTAATGGATAGCTGACTCAAACGCATGCGGCAACCAGACCCCGTTTGCCGTGGCTTTTGGTTTCAATCCTTGTTTTAATGGATAGCTGACTCAAACTAAAAAAAAGGTGGAGACTGGGGACTACTTCTGTTGTTTCAATCCTTGTTTTAATGGATAGCTGACTCAAACCAATAAAGGAGGAGGAATAATGCCAGGGAATAACAGTTTCAATCCTTGTTTTAATGGATAGCTGACTCAAACTAAAGACACACTTATCACACACTAAAATCAAGTGTGTTTCAATCCTTGTTTTAATGGATAGCTGACTCAAACCGGCTGCATCGCTGACGATTGAGGCCCCCAGTGCTGTGTTTCAATCCTTGTTTTAATGGATAGCTGACTCAAACCGGCCGACCCGGACTCTGTGTATTATCATCCGGAAGTTTCAATCCTTGTTTTAATGGATAGCTGACTCAAACCGGATTCTGGCGGAGGGAGCAGAGTTCAGCACCGGGAAGTTTCAATCCTTGTTTTAATGGATAGCTGACTCAAACGTTCTTGAAATTGAGAACGCCGAAAGCCGTCCTGGTTTCAATCCTTGTTTTAATGGATAGCTGACTCAAACCGCTACAATAGTGCTCCTCCGGCGTGTGGGCCTGAGTTTCAATCCTTGTTTTAATGGATAGCTGACTCAAACCCGACTGTCGCTTTAAGCACTGGGACAGGGGGGCAATGTTTCAATCCTTGTTTTAATGGATAGCTGACTCAAACTTTTTATGGGATTCTGGGTGATATTTATTTTTGTTAGTTTCAATCCTTGTTTTAATGGATAGCTGACTCAAACGGGATATGCTTCTCAGCCTGCGGGACAGTGCAGTTTGGTTTCAATCCTTGTTTTAATGGATAGCTGACTCAAACATTTAAAATCAAAGAGTAGTCTCTTTGGAATAGTCACTGTTTCAATCCTTGTTTTAATGGATAGCTGACTCAAACAAAGAGGACAGGGAACCCGGTAGCGAATTCATTTCCGAGTTTCAATCCTTGTTTTAATGGATAGCTGACTCAAACACTCTAATTCTGCGACACTACCATCATTTAGTAGTTCTGTTTCAATCCTTGTTTTAATGGATAGCTGACTCAAACATATCCTCTCCCCTCGACGTACATGACGCTAACAGAAGTTTCAATCCTTGTTTTAATGGATAGCTGACTCAAACCGTACGTGCGCTGATGGCTGTCCCAATGATACTTACGTGTTTCAATCCTTGTTTTAATGGATAGCTGACTCAAACATCAATATAATAGAACTCAATTATTAATATGGAAAAGTTTCAATCCTTGTTTTAATGGATAGCTGACTCAAACTTGACAGAAATTTGCCCCAGATTCCGGGCCATCTTTCGTTTCAATCCTTGTTTTAATGGATAGCTGACTCAAACGATTTGTTCTGTTTGTCCTGATAGCTGGCAATATGTTTCAATCCTTGTTTTAATGGATAGCTGACTCAAACATGCTGGACATTTCGAGATGGCTGTTGGTATAACCTGTTTCAATCCTTGTTTTAATGGATAGCTGACTCAAACTCAGTGTTTCGATCAGAATTGGAGACAGCTCATATTGTTTCAATCCTTGTTTTAATGGATAGCTGACTCAAACTAAACGATACCTGGACATTGACATTCACCGACGCAAGTTTCAATCCTTGTTTTAATGGATAGCTGACTCAAACACACCTCCAGTATGTTTACCTCTAAGATTTAACTGAGGTTTCAATCCTTGTTTTAATGGATAGCTGACTCAAACTCAGCCTGTTCCGGCGTGTCGGGATCCCTGTCCTTGTGTTTCAATCCTTGTTTTAATGGATAGCTGACTCAAACAAAGAGGAGTCATCCGTTGAGGATGAGATGGAGGGATGTTTCAATCCTTGTTTTAATGGATAGCTGACTCAAACCATCACTTGCAAACTTGTTGCAGACAGGTGCAGTGAGTTTCAATCCTTGTTTTAATGGATAGCTGACTCAAACGGAACCCCCCCGGCGGTTTTGGCGCATGGGAAGAACGGTTTCAATCCTTGTTTTAATGGATAGCTGACTCAAACTCCGATGTTTTTCCGCTGTAAGCTGGTGGATGGTGTGTTTCAATCCTTGTTTTAATGGATAGCTGACTCAAACTATAATGGATCATCTGGAAATGTTAGAAAATGCTAGTTTCAATCCTTGTTTTAATGGATAGCTGACTCAAACGATGATGCTCAATGAGGGTGACCTTGCCAGTTTTAAGTTTCAATCCTTGTTTTAATGGATAGCTGACTCAAACGTGGGGGAATATCGTTAAACCGCTTAATAGTGACAGTTTCAATCCTTGTTTTAATGGATAGCTGACTCAAACGGCAATCGGAGAAGCACATCCGAGGCATTTCTATCTGTTTCAATCCTTGTTTTAATGGATAGCTGACTCAAACGTTTTGACAAAACTAGCAAGCCTGACATGATAACCAGTTTCAATCCTTGTTTTAATGGATAGCTGACTCAAACTTTTTCTCTTCTGCGATAAGGCTGAGTTTCAACGTCGTTTCAATCCTTGTTTTAATGGATAGCTGACTCAAACCGTGCATGGGCACTGAGGGCTACAATAGCCAGGGGTTTCAACGTCGTTTCAATCCTTGTTTTAATGGATAGCTGACTCAAACAGCCTTTTTCTTGTTGCCCTTTGTTCGGGATTACATGTTTCAATCCTTGTTTTAATGGATAGCTGACTCAAACGGGAAAATGGGGAACTGGAAACCGATCCCGGATACTCGTTTCAATCCTTGTTTTAATGGATAGCTGACTCAAACACGGCTTATGGTCATAAACCAGATCACAACAGCCAGTTTCAATCCTTGTTTTAATGGATAGCTGACTCAAACCTTCAGGAACTCAGTGAGGAAAACGGAGGGCCGTATGTTTCAATCCTTGTTTTAATGGATAGCTGACTCAAACCATTGCCTGACTTCTATTCATTTTTTTGCTCCTTGTTGTTTCAATCCTTGTTTTAATGGATAGCTGACTCAAACCCAAAAATGTCAGCCAGAACTTGACCCCATTTTTTTGTTTCAATCCTTGTTTTAATGGATAGCTGACTCAAACTTTTGCGAGTATGAGAGCTCCCTTAAGAAGGTGGGGTTTCAATCCTTGTTTTAATGGATAGCTGACTCAAACTTGGTTTTATCAGCTATAATCTCTTGTTCTTTAGTGTTTCAATCCTTGTTTTAATGGATAGCTGACTCAAACAAAAATGTCAAAGTTTATTGCAAGTTTTATTTTGTGTTTCAATCCTTGTTTTAATGGATAGCTGACTCAAACATAGGGAAAAAAGCCGAAGCCGCAAAGGCTGTGGGTTTCAATCCTTGTTTTAATGGATAGCTGACTCAAACAGGCGTTTCCTTATACCAGCCAGTTACGGCATCCATGTTTCAATCCTTGTTTTAATGGATAGCTGACTCAAACAGGGGACGGCCGCAGATTTCTAATCGAACCAGAAGGTGTTTCAATCCTTGTTTTAATGGATAGCTGACTCAAACCTCCTTAATTAAGTAACCAATTTATTATCCTGGGGGTTTCAATCCTTGTTTTAATGGATAGCTGACTCAAACAGACCGAATGCGAGTTCCTGTTTTGATGCCCCTGGTTTCAATCCTTGTTTTAATGGATAGCTGACTCAAACTCTACAAGAATCTGCTTGCAGGGAGGCTTTTCAGGTGTTTCAATCCTTGTTTTAATGGATAGCTGACTCAAACGCTCACTTGTGTGAGAACTTCCTCAAAGAAGGTAAGTTTCAATCCTTGTTTTAATGGATAGCTGACTCAAACTTTTGGCGACTGCCAACTCAATGTCAGCCACAGGACAAGTTTCAATCCTTGTTTTAATGGATAGCTGACTCAAACGTCTTCGGCAGTGCGGTCTTCTTTGATGTTTTCGGTTTCAATCCTTGTTTTAATGGATAGCTGACTCAAACAAGGAAATGGGACGTGGAGGACAAACTTCCATAGCGAGTTTCAATCCTTGTTTTAATGGATAGCTGACTCAAACCTTAAAATAAGGAATCGCCCTGATTTACACCTGGGGTTTCAATCCTTGTTTTAATGGATAGCTGACTCAAACATATGGGAACTCCTCGGCAATAACTGCCCCTGATTGTTTCAATCCTTGTTTTAATGGATAGCTGACTCAAACAGGGAGACGGAAATTGCGATATGGCAACGTCTGGCAGTTTCAATCCTTGTTTTAATGGATAGCTGACTCAAACCCCCTGCAAGATAGTTCAGAATAGCAACAACATCGCCGTTTCAATCCTTGTTTTAATGGATAGCTGACTCAAACGGTCTGGAGATTATTGTTATAGGTCTGACATGATGGGTTTCAATCCTTGTTTTAATGGATAGCTGACTCAAACATCTCATCAAGCTTTCTTTTCCGATATGCGCTTGATTGTTTCAATCCTTGTTTTAATGGATAGCTGACTCAAACTGCTGAAATCATTACTCAGCAACCCGGAGTAATCCCAAGTTTCAATCCTTGTTTTAATGGATAGCTGACTCAAACCCCGTAAAAAAACACCTTTGATGACTGCAGCAGACGTTTCAATCCTTGTTTTAATGGATAGCTGACTCAAACGATGGAAGAGTATCAGAAGGGCAACCGAACTCTGGTGTTTCAATCCTTGTTTTAATGGATAGCTGACTCAAACCCATAAAAAGCCGTGACTCATAGTTATAACAGCTTGTTTCAATCCTTGTTTTAATGGATAGCTGACTCAAACGAGGACTTCCTGCAAGCCTGGTATCGGGGTTTTGAGGTTTCAATCCTTGTTTTAATGGATAGCTGACTCAAACCTATTATGTGGAATATCGCACCAATAGGGATCGTGGTTTCAATCCTTGTTTTAATGGATAGCTGACTCAAACGTGATGGAGGCTCACGCCCTGGCAGGCGAGAGCCCTGGTTTCAATCCTTGTTTTAATGGATAGCTGACTCAAACACGCTTTGAACACTTTAAGCCGCCGTAACAACGTCTGTTTCAATCCTTGTTTTAATGGATAGCTGACTCAAACTTTAGCTCTGATTATCATTTTCCGCCTTAAATTTGGTTTCAATCCTTGTTTTAATGGATAGCTGACTCAAACCTACCCTCGGCCCGCCCGTAACAATATAGATCATCTGAGTTTCAATCCTTGTTTTAATGGATAGCTGACTCAAACGGTTCTGTTCTGAAACCCTTGAAATTGACGTACCATTTGTTTCAATCCTTGTTTTAATGGATAGCTGACTCAAACTTTTTATACTCAGTCCATATTATACTGCCAAAAACAGTGTTTCAATCCTTGTTTTAATGGATAGCTGACTCAAACTCCGATTACCGGCAAAATGAAGAGTTTTCACCCGGGTTTCAATCCTTGTTTTAATGGATAGCTGACTCAAACGAAGACAAGGAAACGCCCTTATCTCGAAGGAACTTTGTTTCAATCCTTGTTTTAATGGATAGCTGACTCAAACCAGGAGCAGTTTATTCAGACTGCTCAGACTGAGATTGTTTCAATCCTTGTTTTAATGGATAGCTGACTCAAACTGATAAATGCCTCGCTGAAGCGAAAAGACTTGGCTGTTTCAATCCTTGTTTTAATGGATAGCTGACTCAAACTTCGAGTAAGGTTTTATACAAAACGACGCCTTCTTGTTTCAATCCTTGTTTTAATGGATAGCTGACTCAAACAAACAGCGGCCGACAATAATAACAGCCAACAACTCTCGTTTCAATCCTTGTTTTAATGGATAGCTGACTCAAACAGGGGAAGGAATGTGAAGGCGTTGTTCTATTATATGTTTCAATCCTTGTTTTAATGGATAGCTGACTCAAACGGGAGTAGGGTCCAATGAGGCTCTTACCGAGCTCGTGTTTCAATCCTTGTTTTAATGGATAGCTGACTCAAACAGAAGCGTATCAAATAGCGTATCAGTTTGATATGTTTGTTTCAATCCTTGTTTTAATGGATAGCTGACTCAAACGAAGGAATTGCGGCGGTATAACCTTGTGGCTGCAAATGTTTCAATCCTTGTTTTAATGGATAGCTGACTCAAACATGCAAGTTCGGTGTCAGCAGTCAATGCGACTGCTAGTTTCAATCCTTGTTTTAATGGATAGCTGACTCAAACCAAGCCTGACGGACCTAGTCAACCATCATGTTATTAGTTTCAATCCTTGTTTTAATGGATAGCTGACTCAAACAAGCGAACTACCACGCAATTCTTAACCGTTTGGAGGGTTTCAATCCTTGTTTTAATGGATAGCTGACTCAAACGAGCCTTATAGGAGCTCAGCATATATATCCTCAGTGTTTCAATCCTTGTTTTAATGGATAGCTGACTCAAACAGAAATCAGCGAAGAAGAACTCGCTTTGAGAGCTTGTTTCAATCCTTGTTTTAATGGATAGCTGACTCAAACCCGGAGATGCCATCAAAATCAGTGACGGAGCCAGTTCGTTTCAATCCTTGTTTTAATGGATAGCTGACTCAAACTGTGGAGGACTATAACGTTTATTGCCCTCCTGGGTCGTTTCAATCCTTGTTTTAATGGATAGCTGACTCAAACAGGCGAAGTCGAGGCCTCCGTACCGAGATTACCATCTGTTTCAATCCTTGTTTTAATGGATAGCTGACTCAAACAAAGAAATCTGGCCAAATGTCGGCAGACGTATTCAGTTTCAATCCTTGTTTTAATGGATAGCTGACTCAAACAAGCTGATCCGCAAACTTGGAT
>JAOZLU010000926.1 GCA_029934695.1 Desulfobacterales bacterium
CATCCGTGGTCAGATCAAGATAGTTCTCCCATTCCCAGGTGTCGCACATCCCGTCCCCGTCGTTGTCCTGCATGTAAGACTTTGTCGGGATGTTCAGGTAAGTCGCAGCAGACCAGTTGCCGGCAACGTCCCCTGCCCGGACTGCGAAATAGTAGTCCCTTCCCCGGGCGGGCATTTCGAATGTGAACGCCTCCTCGGTTCCCGGTCCGCCGTCATACCACGGGAAACCGTGGGTGTGGGAACAGCTGTCCGGATCCGTGACCGTGGTCTCGCTGTAATATATCTTATACATATAGACCGCCTCATTGTCCTCCGGGATTCTCCAGTGAAGTATGATCCCCCCCGGCCAGCCACCGGTCCCGCCCCGCAGTTCCGTCACCGGATCCGGGGGAACCGTGTCGTCACTCGGGGGGGCGAAGAGGGTGTATGTTTTGTGGCGGGGAATACCGAGAATCGCACCGAAGCTGAAAGGCGGAGTGAATTCGCCTCCCGCCGCCTCCCACACGTTATCCTCCGCATTCCATCCGAAAAGCGTCGTCCGGCTCCTGTCGGTGCCCGTCAGCCGGGCTTCGGAAAGCTCGGTGGTGACATACACGCTGCTGTCCAGCCTGTCAATATAAGGGATTTCGATTCCCAGAACATTTCCCACCTGCACCAGGCCGCCGTTTGCGGGTGCGGGCACGAAACCTTCGGAGATCAGAAGTTCCCCGCCCGGGAATGTTCCGTAGAGTTTCGATTCCGAGGTGCCGCCGATCCGGAACGCATATTCGGCGAAATCGAGGCTGACATAGCCGGACCGGAAGGAGGTCACGGACCGGTTCATGCCGGACGCGGCGGATGCGGAGATTTCGAGAACGCCTGATCCGTTGTTGTCTGCCGCAAAGTCGCCGGACCACGGGCCGCCGTCCCGGGATGTCACGGGAACGCTGTGTGTGTGACGCCGGGATAGGATCACCTCCGGTTCCGCGGTGAGGGGATCACCGGACACGGTCACGGGAATACGGTCCGGAAACGGATCGTCGGATCCGACCCGGACAACAATTCCCGGCGGGTCATTTTCGGACAGAAGCGGCAGGATGAGGGAATATTCCGGCTCTGCCCCGCCGGTTTCAAGGGATGCCTTTCTGCCGTGCCAGTATGCCTCGACGGTAATGCCTCCGGCAGCGGGGATCCCGATGCGTCCGTCCGGTCCGGTCTCCCCCTGGAAAAACTTTCCGCTTCCAACCGTCATCCAGACCTCCGCTCCGGGAACCGGGTTTCCGGATTCGTCGGTTACGAGAAGCGGCGAACGGACCGGGTATGACTGTCCGTTCAGAAGATCGCTTCCGAGCCCCGATTCCAGGCCGTCCGACCATCCGTCCCCGTCGGTGTCCGAACCGAAATCGCAGTTCAGGCCTCCCGCTGTTATTGTGAAAAAGACTTTGCCCGAGTACTGCTCCCTCCTCCCGTCCGGCTCAAACACGGCCCATGCCCTGTACTCACCCGGTTCCAGGCACTGCGTGTCCCCGTGAACGACAAATTCCCCCGGCGACTCACCCGGAACGCTCAGTCTCTCCGTGACAGCCTCCCTTGTCTCCGGGCTGCCGGAGATTTTCACCGTCAGCAGCCCCTCCAGGGGATTCGGGCTGTAATTCTGACATGCGAACCGGAACGGTATCCTGTCTCCCGCACTGAACAGGGTGTCTTCCCCGGAGAGTGCGAAATCGGTTATTTCATCCGAGGTGATCCAGAAGGCCTCTTCCATAAGAGAATCTGCGAGAGCATCGTTCTCATCCCTGATTTCAATAACAGGGAAATAGGTTTCGCTGCTCAGGCCGTTTCCGATGCTGACCGTCACCTCCGTACTCCCGCCTGCCGGCACGGTGCCGACAGGGGCCTGTGCGCTTCTCTGCACCTCCCCGTTTTTTTTCAGGCTACCCGCCGCTGTCAGCCCGGTCACATCCGTGTCTCCCACGTTGTTCACCGTGGCTGTGACGATGACCGGCTCATTGCTCTTGTAACTCTCTTTGTCGGTCCGGAGGTCGGAGATGAAGATGCACTC
>JAOZLU010000323.1 GCA_029934695.1 Desulfobacterales bacterium
CGGAGACAGGGCGATGGACAGCGAAGGACCCGATTCTCTTTGCAGGCGGGGATACCGATCTGTATGGGTATTGCCTGAACAATCCTGTCGGTTTCATTGATCATGACGGACGGAAGGTCAGTATAATCCGGTGCGGTCCTCATCCTTCTGTCAGAATAGAAAATGCAGATACTTCTCTGACAGGACAATGGAGTTTCGGACCGGACGATTTCTCAAAAAAGATTATGCAATCAACACTCATGCAGGTTCGGAATGGATTTGCTACGGATACGAACTTGACATGCCCCGGAGGATTTTACTGAACTGGAGGATGCCTTTGATGAACAACTGGCCGAATTGCCTGCAAAAATAGGAGAGGCTTTTGAGGTTGAGTTCATTGTTGATGATCCGGAGCTTGACAATCTTTTGGAATATACGGACAAATACATGGAAGAACACCCGGAAAGCGTTCAGCCCATTGATCAGGAGTTGTTTGATCGTATGGATGCTCTGATCGGAGAGCTTCTCGCTTTTTAATTGTTCTTTCAGGCCGGTTCATATCTTCGGCAGGAAAATTTACAGCAAGTCTGAGAATATCAGGGAAGGAGCCGGTGATGCAGGAAATATTTCCATCACAGCGAATAAGATACAGCAGGCAGGAACCCCGTCCGACAGTGGCAGTGTGAGAAAAAAAGCAGGCTTTCTCAAAAATCATCCGTCATTCGCATCAGTCCGTAATAATTCAGAAACAGTTGATTCCTGGCATTAATGAAATTGTATTTTGCTCTTGAAAGGTAATAAATCGCATCAAGGACATCCGCAGCGGTTTCCACGCCTTCCTTAAAAGAGATGTCCGTTATCCTCATATTCTCTTCAGCCTGGGAAATACTGCTTTTTGCAACTTTCAGATTTTTCAGCGATACATCGTAATCCAGCAGAATATTCTTCAACTCAGTTCTCAAAGTCTGCTTTAATTCATAAAGATCGTATCCGACGATTTTTACATCCAGATGCGCCTTTTCCACGATATCCCCTTTCCTGAATCCGTCAAAGATATTCATTCTTGCGCTTAACACGAATCTTATTTCGTCCTCACTTTCATCGCCTTGGCCCATGACATAATTATCTCCGTATTTTTTATACGCTGCCGAAACATCAACAGACGGATAATATGCGGATCTGGCGGATCTGACACCGAATTCTCTTGCATTCAAAACCATTTCCAGGGCCTTTATCTCACTCCTTTTCTCAAGCATCCGGGGTTCATAAAATGCGAAATTCTTCACTCCCGGTATCTGATCGAATTCACTGAAACTCAGTCTGCCAGGATCAACTTCCGAATCTGTCTCAATTTCAAGCCGGTTGACGCTCTTTGTAAACTCTGCCTCTGCCTTCTTCATCTTCTGCTGTGCGTCATCAAGCTCAACACTTATCTTGAGAAGATCGTTTTTCTTTATCAGGCCGACACCGTACCTGCTCTTCGCATCTTCGTGCCGTTTTTTGAGAAATTTATATTCGTCCTGAGCAACCTTCAGACTGTTCTTTTTTCCGAAAATATCCAGATAGCGGACTGCGACCGAGTAATTTATATCCTGAATGATGCTCTCCAGTTCATAATCTCTTGATTTTTTAACCAGTTCCGCAGATTTCAGATCATATCTTCTTTTAAACCCGGAAAAAATATTATAGGCGATAATGCCCGTAAATACGCTGTTTTCACTGTTCTCAACGGCTGTATCCTCTTCCAGGCGGTTTGCAGTATAGCTGATATCAGCCGAGGGCAGAAACGCGTTCCGGGCGATGCCCTCGTCCAGTTCACCCTTTTGAAGATTGGCCCTGTATTTTTCCACGACCTTCCTGTTTTCCACTGCTCTTTCCTGCAGTTCAATCAGGGATTCGCTTTGTGCAATCCCTGAAAACATAAGAAAAAACAGCACAGAAAAACAAAGCGTCAAATGGGGGATCCATCTGTTTTCAGTCTTGAATCGTTTCATTATTTATTTTCCTTTCAAGTTTGATATTTCTGGTTCTAATGTTTTTTGTGGTTTCCGATATGAACCGCAGACAACCGCAGATGAACACATAAGTACCTGGCCAAAAGTTTCCCGGAATTTTTTTCCGGGAAAACAGCTTTCACAAACCGCAGATGAACACGGATGAACGCGGATGACCCCGCCGTCTGCGTTCATCTGCGTTTATCTGCGGTTCACAATATGCAAATACCTGAAAACATATGGCCAAGTATTTACGAGCATCAGCGTTCATCTGCGGTTTGCAGGAATCAGTCTTATGCAACCACAAAATCCGTTAGAATCAGTGATATTTAATCATTTCACAGGAAAGATGACTCTTTTTTCATTAATAGTCAACCATTTTTTGAGTTTACCTTCAGCACAACTGGCGTATAATGATTTTGCAAATCGTTTTTTCCTGATTATAACGGATTTCGGAAGGGTACAATCTGTTGAAATTACTGAGTTGGATAATGGCAGTTCTGTCCCGGAAGCCCGGAAACTCAATACCCGTCAAATATCCTTTCCGCTTCTTCCACCATATAAAGCGGCAGGGATAAAAGGCCAAAAGAAACTTTGACAGTATCTGTTGCCTGCCTGACAGAATGCCTGACATTCTGAAAGCCCGGTGTATTCATATCAAAACGGATTGCAACCGGAATCTGTTTCTGGTATGCAAACTGGAGCAGGGATTTCAAAGATCCGCTTTTGCCTGCCTTTACTTCAACCCCCACCACGGACTGCCCCATCTGAAGAACAAAATCAATCTCAGCATTTGATGATCTTCCCTCACGAAGCCAATATGCCAGGGAAGGCCTTTTGTTGCTTTTTCCTGAAAATGCAATATGCTGGGCAATAAACTGTTCTGCGATTCTGCCTTTGTTTATAAAATCCTTTGTTTTCAGATCATCCGGGGAAATCCATCGGATTCCGCACATACTGTTCATAAGACCGCAGTCCATGAAAAATGTTTTGAATTTATGCTGATCAGCAGATGCCAGTACAGGTATTCCTGATGCATCCGTATGATATGCTTTCATAATAATCTGGGCTTTTTCCAGCAGGTCCAATGCCCTGCGAAGTTCTCTTGCCTGCTCGCCCGGATCTATATTGGCATATTTGATCCTGTTGCCCGCACTTGCAGGGATATAGTCAAAAACCCTGTGCAGACGCAACAGGTCCGCATGAGCTGCATATTTTGCAAAATCATCCCTGTAAGTCTCAATGATTGATGCATGGACATCAAAGACTTTGTCAATATCTTTCGTGTCAATATATACCTGCACTGCTTCGGGCATTCCGCCTGTCAGAAAATAAATACGCAGTATTTCAAGCAGACGCTCATGCGCGGCCAGGGGAAAAATATCAGGCAGACAGTATCCGGTCATAAGGTCAAGCAGATCTTTTTCACCAAGAGCAGACAGGGTTTCTTTGAAAGTGACAGTGCCAAGAAAAAGATATTCAATCCGACCGACCGGCATTGAATAAGAATGTTTTGAAAGTGCAAATTCGAGAAGTGATCCTGCGGCAATAACCGGGAGTTCAGGACAGTCTTCATAAAAATACCGCAGGGTCTGTATTGCGATGGGAACCGACTGAATCTCATCCAGAAAAAGCAGGGATCCCTGTTTTTTTATCGGGCCTTTTCGGCAGATATATTCCAGTTCTTTCAGTATCCTGTCTGTATCATGGCTTGCAAAAACATCAGTCAGTTTCGGATGCCGCTCCAGATTAATCTCATGAAGGGTAAGATTCTTTTCGCCGGCAAACTGCCTCACCAGGGTTGACTTTCCAACCTGTCTTGCCCCCCGGATCACCATTGGTTTCCGCCTGGTGTTTTCCAACCATTGGCTCAGTCTTTTTTCCGCAATTCTTTTCATGTCACATATCTGTGGATAAAAAAAGAAACCCGGCTTTTTTTATATGGCTGGGAAGTCGGCCTGTCCGTGAAAAGAGCCGGGTTTCTCGCCTGCTCAATTTCCTGTCCTGTACACAGGTCATATATATATCACAGGTGTATTTGCTACACTGAATGCATAAAATACCCCCTTGTTTCATGCTTTGTCAATATAAAAAACAGGCATTTTGTCTTTTATTTTTATATGAAAATTTTCGGAGTGCAAAAATAGAGTGAAGCAGTTTTTTGCATTTTTCCAATGACTTTCATGCTTCGATGGGCATTTGGGAAGAATTCCCCCGAATTACAGGGTATTCCTGAACATGTTCAGGAAATTCGGATGAACCTGCCGTTTTTTAAGACAAATCCGGGCGATTTTCCTGAAAAATCCCATTGAAGTGAACCGGTGCCTGTTTTTTGAGGCAATCTTCTCAAATCAGGCAGGAACAGGAACAGCCAGCATATCAAGCGGCAGTGCGTTCTGCCATTCCTTTGAGTCGTGCTCTGCATGCCAAAGGTCATACTCTTTCTGCAAGCCTGCCCAGAGTCCCGGTGTTGTGTTAAAAACTCTCGACAAACGCAAAGCCATGTCAGGAGTGACAGGAGCATGTTCATTAACAATCTTCGAGACTGTCACCCTTGAAACACCTAAATGTTCAGCCAGCTTTGAAACCGAAAGTGAAAGCGGTTCCAAATAATCATATTTCAGTATTACCCCAGGATGAACAGGGGGTCTTTTTCTTATACGTTTCATAATAATCACCTTTATTTATATAATATTTTCAATCCTTAGTTTCAATTTGAATTATCTCTGAAAGTTTAAAAAATATAAAAGAAGAATGCCTTTTTCAATCCTGCTTTTAATATGAATTGTCAATGGTTCGGACAGCATCTGAAACTGCCCGAATGTTAGCCCTCTAATTAATTAAAATATATTGTCTAATAATTTTTTATTGATAATATCAATCAATGATAGTCATTGTAATCCACTTCATACGCATCTCTTTCTACAAAACGAAAAGTTACCCGATAGTTTTTATTGACTCTCACTGCCCATCGCTCATCTTTTCTGGGTTCCAGCTTGTGAAGGTGCGACCCCGGATAGTTCATATCTCTGAGTACATCCTCCGCTTTATCAAGTCGTTCCAGAATGCGCTCCAGTTTTTCGACATGTTGAATATGAATTTTTTTTCTTGTCCCATCATAATAAAAGTCTTCCAAATTTGTGTTTAAAAAAGTTTTAATCATAATGACTCCTTAGCGTTTTTAGTTTTTATTAAAAAATTCTTTACTTTAGGTGTTCAAGAAAATATGTTTGTAGTGTAAAGCATTAGTTTACACCTGTCAATGAATTATTTTAAAAAACAGTTTTTGACACCGGGTATTTCAGCAAGCCGCTGATTGAGCATATTGACCACACTCTTTGTTCTATCCAGATCTGCGGCACGTTCACGGGGGACTCCCTCTAAATCCGTTATAATCAGAAAAATTATGTACAAACAGATTTGGGCGTTTTGTTGAAGAGCGTAAGATGAGTGCAGAAAGTGCCGTACTCAAAGTCAGTGCATTAATGGACGAGAACACTTTAGCGGTTGCAATGGTCAAAGCAAATTGACGGTAAAGCTGCCCTGTGATCCCGCCGACAAAAGCAGTTGGAACAAAAACTGACAGCAAAACAACCGTTGCGATAATAGAATCCGTCACCTCTTTCATCGCCTCATACGGGGATATTATCAGATGGGGACATTCCCTCACTGATTTTTTTGCCTCAGATTTTAGCCATTTGACATAAATGACAATTTTATATAATATGGTTTCAGAATTTCAATCAGAAGAGAGAAAGAACATGGATAACCATTTTATAAAGCAGCAAAAAATACTGATTGTGGATGATGAGCCGGGCAATATCAGGATACTGGCAGAAGCGTTGACAGGCAGTTATAAGCTCACCGGTGCGACCAGCGGTCAGGAGGCCATTGAATGTATCACTTCCGAATCCCCCCCTGATCTGATCCTGCTGGATATCATCATGCCCGACATGGACGGATACAAGGTCCTTGAAATATTGAGGGCCAATAAGAACACCCGGGATATCCCTGTCATTTTCATAACCGCCATGGACAAAGATGCTGATGAGGTCCGGGGCTTTGAAATGGGCGCGGCAGATTATATTGTAAAGCCCTTTAATCCGGTAATCATTGATGCACGGGTGCGGACCCTCATGGAACGCAAGCGCATGGAAGAAAAATTGCGGGAAAGCGAAAAAAGATACCGCGGGGTTGTTGAAGATCAGACCGAGCTGATCTGCCGTTTCCGTGCGGGTGGCACACTCACTTTTGTCAATGACGCTTACTGCCGCTGTTTCGGTAAAACCCCGGAGGATCTGATCGGGCAGAAATTTCTGACGTTTATGTCCGAGGAAGACCGGAAAGATATGGAAGAACATCTTGATACGCTGACTCCTGGAAATCCGGTGACAACAACTGAACATCAGGTGGTGAATGCCCATGGTGAAATCCGCTGGCATCAGTGGACCGGGCGGGCGATCTTTGGCACCCGGGACCGGCTGATCGAATTCCAGTCAGTGGGGCGCGACACCACCGACCGCAGGCGCACCGAAGAATCCCTGAAGGAGGCCATTCAGGAAAAAGAAGCATCTCAGGCCAAGCTGGAAGCTGTTTTTCGCAGCATTCCCGAGGGCATTGTCACCGTGGACGCGCAGGGACGTATCATTCAGGTCAATGAACCTCTGGAAGATATTTGTCCCATGTCCCGGCAGATTATACAGGGTGAACCATTGGACCGGCTCTCCGGATGGTGTTCGGGCCAGTGCCTCAAAGTGCTGAACCAGTTGCTGGAAAAGGGACAGACTGTGTCGGAACATAATGTGGAATGTGCGGACAACAATCAGTCGGAAAAACGCCTGAGCCTGACATCCTCTCCCCTGCTGGACCATCAGGGCAGCGTGATCGGCGCGATGCTGGTCATCCGGGACATCACGCGGCTGGTGGAACTGGAAATAAAGCTTCAGGAGCGCGGTTCCTTTAAAAACATCATCGGCAAAAGTGAACCCATGCAGCGTCTTTATACGCTTCTGGAACAATTTTCCAAGACTGATACCACCGTGCTGATCACCGGTGAGACCGGCACCGGCAAGGAGCGGGTCATGGAAGCGATTCATTACAGCAGTCATCGCTCAGAAAAGCCGCTGGTCCTGGTGAACTGCGCCATGTTGGCTGAAAACCTTATCGAAAGCGAACTCTTTGGGCATGTGAAAGGGGCGTTTACAGGTGCGGACAGGGATAAGGTCGGACGATTCCAGACCGCACAGGGGGGCACCATCTTTTTGGATGAAATCGGGGAACTTGCCCCGCACTTGCAGGCCAAGCTGCTTCGCGTTCTGGAGTATAAAGAATTTGAGCGTGTGGGAGAGAGCGAGCCTCGTAAGGCAGATGTGCGGGTCATTGCCGCAACCAATGTTGATCTGGCAAAGCGGGTTCAGCAGAAGCAGTTTCGCGAAGATTTTTATTATCGCCTCAAGGTGTTCAGCGTTCAATTGCCGCCGTTGCGGGAGCGTGTCGGGGACATTCCGCTCCTGGTAAAGCATTTTATGGATACGGGTGCCAAAATTGCAGGCAAACAGTTCACCGGCATATCAGACAAGGTTCTCAATATCTTCATGCACTATCCCTGGCCGGGCAATGTGCGGGAATTGAAAAATGCTGTTGAATACGCGAGCGTTCTCTGTCCGGGTGGAACAATCAGCGTCAGTCACCTGCCATCTGAGTTGCGGGATCTCCGGCAGAACGTCCCGTGCCAAAATCAGACTCCGTCCGGAAATTCGGAAAAAAAGGCCATTGTTGATGCCCTGAACCGGACAAAATGGAATAAGACCAAAGCCGCCAAGCTGCTCGACATCAGCAGGGGGACATTTTACAACAGACTGCACAAATATGAAATTGATGTTTGATGTTGGATGTTGGATGTTGGATGTTGGATGTTGGATGTTGGATG
>JAOZLU010000927.1 GCA_029934695.1 Desulfobacterales bacterium
TCCGGGAAAATCAGGCAGGAAGCGGTTCAGGACAAAATTATCATTATTGGGTCCACAGCAGAGAGTCTGAGAGATTTTTTCTTTATTCCTTTTGTCCGGTCCGGCAAATTCGGGCAGATGATTCCGGGCGTTGAAATTCATGCCAGCATCGTCAGCCAGTTGCTGCACGCCGCTCTTGACGGCAACAAGCCGATGCGCTTTATCAGCGAAGCGTATGAATGGGCATGGATCATCCTCTCAAGTCTGGTAGCCTATTTTTTGGGATTATACACACGTTCGTTCCGGAGTTTTGCGATGCTGAGTCTCTGCGCCGCCTTTATAATGGGAGGCTTCACCTTTCTTTTATTCCTGAAAGGGTTCTGGATTCCGCTCGTACCTCCTGCCATGGCCGGTATTATGTCCGCTGTTCTGACAACCGCGTATTTATCGTATCAGGAAAAAAAACAGCGGGCCATTCTGATGCAGATTTTTTCAAGCCATGTTTCCCCGAAAGTTGCCGAAGCCATCTGGGAGCAAAGGGAGCAGTTTGTGGAGAGCGGACGGCCCCGCCCCCAGAAACTGACGGCCACCGTATTATTTACAGACCTGAAAGGCTTCACCTCAGTATCCGAAAATCTGGCCCCTGAAATCCTGATGGATTGGCTGAATGAATACATGACAGCAATGATAAAAGTCATAGTAGACCATGGCGGTGTGATAAACAAATTTATCGGGGATGCGATCATGGTGATTTTCGGTGTGCCTGTTGCCCGGACGAGCGAGGCTGAAGTAAGCCGGGACGCTGTCAATGCGGTAAGGTGCGCCATTGCCATGGGAAATGAATTGGAACAGCTCAATGAAAACTGGCTCAGACAAGGCCGCCCTCTCATCAAGATGCGGGTGGGGATTTACACGGGCCTGCTTGTCGTAGGCAGTCTCGGCAGCGTACAGCGTCAGGAATACACGGTCATCGGGGATACTGTGAATATTGCTTCAAGACTGGAAAGCTTTGACAAGGATCTTGACCCGGAAAGTACCTGCCGCATTCTCATCGGGGAAAGCACCAGCCAACGCCTGAATAATTATTTTGAAACGAAAGTATTGACAAGTGTTTCATTAAAGGGTAAAGAGCGGAAAGTTATGATTTATCAGGTTCTGGGACTGAAACCTGAATCCGGAGTGCAAAAATAAAGCTGGTTCTAACGGTTTTTGTGGTTTCCGATATGATCCGCAGATGAACGCGGATGAACGCAGACAGACGCTCACGGCCTGTGCAGGCGGTCGAGTGCGGGAGCATCCGCGTTCATCTGCGGTTTGCAAAGCTCACAGCTGTCTGAAATCTTATGCAGCCACAAAATCCGTTAGAATCAGAAATAAAGCACAGCGATTTTTTGCATCAATTCACAAAACACAAAAAGAAGGAGGTATTTTATGAAGCAAAAGTTTATCATCACAAGTTTGGTTCTGGCTGTCGTATTCATTCTGTCGGTTTCTTTTTCAGTTACCGCCAAGGATGAGACAAAAAAGCAGGGGGAAAAATCCGCATCTAAGATGTTCGCTTATAAGCCGCCCATGCGGGGTGCTCCCGGAAGTCGAATGGGAGGCGGCACTCGCGGCGAGGGAGAAGAAAGTTTTTTTCTGTCTGTTCTGGTTCCGAGTCATACCGGATTCACGACAAAGTACTCTCCGACCCTTTACTGGTATCTTTCCAAGCCTGTTTCAAAGCGCATTGAATTTACCCTGAACGATGAAGAACTCGGAGAAACGCTGATTCGTACTGAGATCAGTGCAGACAGAGGCGGCATACAGCGTCTGGACTTATCGGATTACAAACTGGGTCTTTCTCCCAAAAAAGAATATTCATGGTTTGTCACAGTTATTATTGACTCTGAACAACCGTCAAAAAACATTTTCTCCGGAGGCGGAATCCAGTATGTGGAACCGTCAAAAGCCCTTGGGGAGAAGCTGGCCGGGAAAACCGGGACGGATATTCCCCTGATCTATGCCCAGGAGGGGATATGGTATGATGCCCTGGCGGAACTTTCGCAACTGATCGAGGGC
>JAOZLU010000324.1 GCA_029934695.1 Desulfobacterales bacterium
ATCCAACATCCAACATCCAACATCCAACATCCAACATCCAACATCCAATATCCAATGAGGAGATATGATGGGAAAGACTTTTAAAAAACCGGAAGCACTTTCCGACAACCATACCCACTACTGCCCGGGGTGTACCCACGGGGTGATTCATCGGCTGGTGGCTGAGGTTATTGATGAGTTGGGGATTCGCGGCCGCACCGTTGGCATTGCACCGGTCGGATGTGCGGTATTGGCTTATAATTATTTTACGCATGATTTTCAGGAAGCCGCGCACGGGCGTGCACCGGCAATGGCTACCGGGATAAAGCGTGTCCGGCCTGACCTGATTGTTTTCACCTATCAGGGCGACGGTGACTTGGCAAGTATTGGAATGGGAGAGATTGTTCACGCGGCCAACCGTGGAGAAAAATTCACCACAATTTTTGTAAACAACGCTATTTACGGCATGACCGGCGGACAGATGGCACCGACAACCATGCCAGGACAGCGGACCACGACATCTCCTTTCGGGCGCAATGTGGAAGAATGCGGTATGCCTGTCAAGATGGCTGAACTGCTTTCTGCCCTTCAGACCCCCGGATATATCTCAAGACAGTCCGTGATCAAACCCAAATATATTGTCAAGGCAAAAAAATCCATAAAAAAGGCGTTTACATATCAGATGGAAGGCCGATGCTACAGTCTCGTGGAACTGGTAAGCACATGCCCGACCAACTGGGGGCTTACCCCTCTGGAATCCGTTAAATGGTCTGAGGAAAACCTGCTTCCCTATTACCAGCTGGGCGAGTACAAAACACCTGAGGAAAATTAAAGGATTGAAAGATTGAGGAACGGATTCCTGAATCCCAGATTCCTGATATTTTAAGGAGCGAAGATGATGATCCGCCCGCTTATGCACCAGTGAAAATTCGGAGGGCAGTTCATCTGTATCCTTCATGATTTACAGAGGAGAAATAAATGCAAAAAGAAGTGATGTTTGCCGGCTTTGGCGGTCAGGGAATTTTGTTGTCAGGAAAAATTCTTGCCTTGGCAGCCATGGAAAAGGGGCTTGAAGTTGCCTGGATCCCTTCTTACGGCCCGGAAATGCGAGGGGGAACCGCTTACTGTACCGTAGTGATCAGTGACAGGCCCATTGGCTCCCCGATTATCAAAAATCCCAGGCATCTGGTTGCCATGAACCGTCCCTCACTGGAAAAATTTGTGTCAGTGGTAAAACCAAAAGGTGTTGTATTGGTGAACAGTTCATTAATCTCTGTCAGAGCCGGTCGTGATGATATTGACGAACTTGCCGTACCGGTCACGGATATCGCCAATGAACTGGGAAGTGTGAAAGCAGCAAATATTGTGGCCCTCGGCGCGTTTGTCGTCCGCAGCGGAATCATTGATTTTGAACTGCTGAAGCAGTCTGTCAAAAAGGAGTTTGGCAAAAAAGAAAAGTTCATTCCACTCAATATGGAAGCGCTGGAGCGGGGGAAGCAGGCGGCACAGGCTTGATGCTTGATGCTTGATGCTTGATGTTTGATGTTTGATGTTTGATGTTTGATGTTCGATGTTCGATGTTCGATTTTGGCTATTTGTCATATATGAAATATATCGTTATTACCATAGATGGCCCCGCGGGTGCAGGCAAAACAACTGTCAGCCGAATGCTCGCGGATCGGCTTTCTTATAAGTACATAGATACCGGCGCACTTTACAGGGGAATTGCTTTTGAGGCGAAATCAGCGGGCCTGGCTTATGATGATGATGCGGGACTTGAAACGCTTTGCAGTGCCCTGAACATGAAATTTGTCCGGAATGAAAATGGGACCCGACTGCTGTCCGGTCAGTCAGATATCACCGATAACATCCGAACCCCTGAAATCACCATGTTCACTTCGGCAGTCTCAGCAAGACCTGTTGTGAGAAAATATCTTCTCGACGTGCAACGCAACATGGGCAGGGAAAAAGGAGTTGTATTTGAGGGACGTGATATGGGAACGGTCGTTTTCCCGGATGCGGATGTGAAATTTTTTCTGGATGCGTCCGTCAGAACAAGGGCGCTCAGACGTTACAAAGAATTGGCGCACGAAACCGGTCAGACATACAAAAAAGTTGAAGAGGACCTGAATCAGCGGGACAAAAATGACAGCACCAGAACCATGGCACCCTTAAAACCGGCTGAGGACGCTGTCATTATAAATTCCACTGAGCATTCTGCTGAAGAGGTTGTCGAATTCATGCTGTCTCACATATAACTTAGGTGGGTGAAACGAAGCACTTCGCTTCTCCCACCCTGCATTTGTAACCGCACAGGTCGAAAGTTTTGAATCATCAACTTATAAATATCTGAAATCATTAGTGCTGACAGGTTAGTGCTGACTTTGTAAACATCAATGATTTCAGAGTGTTATAGCAATTTATGACTGGGAAGCACATTAAAAACACTTTTACTGAAATTAAGGGTTGTTTTTTAATAAATTACCTGATACAGTTTTACGTTTATATTACTTTATACTTGTTAATCAATAAGGTAATTGCATAAAAATAGGCCAAGGGGGATACTATAGTTTAATGGAAAATCTTGTAAGAAACGATGAAATTGAGCAGTCAGATCAAACAAATTTGTCAAATGAAGTCATTGCGGATCAAAGCGAAGAGCTGTTATCCGAACCGTCCGATGATAAAGCATCGGATGATACCCGGGATGCAGACGACGACAGCATGGAAAGTCTGATGGATATGTATGAAGAAAGCTTCAAGCGTTTTGCAGAAGGGGAAGTTGTCAGCGGTAAAATTATTTCGGTGGACAAGGACCATGTACTTGTCGATATTGGCTACAAATCAGAGGGACAGATTCCGATTCATGAATTTAAAAATGAGAACGGCAATGCTGATGTGAATGTGGGTGATTCGGTCGAGGTGATGGTTGAATTCTGGGATGAGGAGGAAGAAGTTGTCAATCTTTCCAAAGAGAAGGCAGCCAAAGTTAAGATATGGGACGAAATCAAAAAAGCCCATGATGAGAACGGAACCGTCGAGGGTGTCATTCTGAACCGTGTGAAGGGCGGATTTTCTGTGGATATCGGTGTTGCAGCCTTTCTGCCGGGTTCTCAGGCGGATTTGCGTCCCATCAGAAATCTTGATGAGATGGTGGGAGAGACCTTCAGCTTCAAGATTCTGAAATATAACCGGAAACGAAGCAATATTGTCCTGTCCAGACGGGCAATTCTGGAAGAAGAGCGTGATGCTGTAAGAACTGCGACTCTGGAAGCTATCCATGAGGGTAAGGTTGTTGACGGCATTGTCAAGAATATTACAGAATACGGTGTGTTTGTTGATCTCGGAGGCGTGGACGGTCTGCTTCATATCACAGATATTTCATGGGGGCGTGTGAAGCATCCTTCAGAACTCTTTTCAGTCGGAGATCAGATAAGCGTAAAAGTTCTGAGTCTCGATGCGGAAAAGGAAAGGGTTTCGCTGGGCATGAAGCAACTGACAGAAGACCCCTGGGCAAGCGCAACAGAAAAATATCCTGTGGAGTCCCGCGTCACCGGCAAGGTGGTCAGCCTGACAGATTACGGCGCATTTGTGGAACTGGAAGAGGGAATTGAAGGACTGATTCATGTGTCTGAAATGTCATGGACACGAAAGATTCGCCATCCTTCCAAGGTCGTTGTCACCGGACAGGAGGTTGAGGCTATTGTTCTGGATATAAACCCCGAAAACAGACGTATTTCCCTTGGCATGAAGCAGGTTGCTCCGAATCCCTGGGATGTGATCAGTGAAAAATATCCTGTGGGCACAACCATTGAAGGCAGGATCAAGAACATCACTGATTTCGGTCTGTTTATCGGTATTGACGAAGGCATTGACGGGCTTGTACATATTTCAGATATTTCCTGGACCAAGCGTATCAAACACCCGGGTGAGGTCTATAAAAAAGGGGATATGGTTCAGGCAATCGTTCTTGACATTGACAAGGGTAGCGAAAGGTTTTCTCTGGGAATCAAGCAGATACAGCCGGACCCCTGGCAAACCGTGGCGGAACGCTATGAAGTCGGGACAGAAATTACCGGCACGGTAACGAATATCACCGATTTCGGCGTTTTTGTGGAGCTGGAAGAGGGTATAGAAGGGCTTGTCCATGTATCTGAGATCAGCAAGGAAAAAATAAAAACACCCGCTGGAAAATTTAATGTCAGCGATGTCATCACTGCCAAAGTCATGAATATTAACAGTGATGAAAGACGGATCGGACTTTCAATCAAACGGCTTGAGGTGGATGATGATGATCATCAGGGCCTTCTCAGCGACTACATAGACAACATGAAACCGCCGACGTCTGCCTTCGGAGAGATTTTAAGAGAAAACCTTCAGGAAAAACTGAAAGGGGAGGAAGAAGAGCAGGGAAACAACACCGTTCAGGCGCAGGAGGAAGAAACTCAGGTCCAGGAGGAAGAAACTCAGGCCGAGGAAGAGGAAACTCAGGCCCAGAAGGAAGAAACTCAGGCTCAGGAGGAAGAAACTCAGGCCGAGGAAGAGGAAACTCAGGCCCAGGAGGAAGAAACTCAGGAAGAAAAAACTCAGGCACAGAAGGAAGGGAGCAACACCACTCAGGGCCAAGAGGAAGAAGTCCAAGATAAAAAATAAGGATATCCCGGTGTCCGATGTCTGGTTTTCAGTTTGATTTTAATATGTTCCAGACATCGGATACCACATCCTTTACTCAAAAATACTCACATCTCCCATACCCTTTCGTAAAACTTCAGGCATGTCTTTTTCCAGGGAAATTATGCTGGAAGGCTGGCTGGGGACCGTGCCGCCGTCAATGACAGCATCTATTCTGGAACTGAAAAAATCCTGTATAAAAGAGGCATCATCAAAAATAGTGCCGTCAGGCATGGTCGCACTTGTTGAAATGACAGGATTTCCCAGTTCTTCCACCAAAGCAAGGCAGATGGCATTGTCAGGGACACGAATACCGGCACTTTTCCGTTTGGTGACCATGATTTTGGGAACCAGTTTGGAACCTTCCAAAACAAACGTATAAGGACCCGGCAAAAGTCGTTTCATGGTCTTGTATGCGTAATTTGACACTTTTGCATAATTACTGATATTTTTGAGACCTGAACAGATAAAACTGAACGGTTTTTTCTTATCTCTCTGTTTTAACTGATAGACCTTTTCAATCGCCTTTTTGTTCATAATGTCACAGCCAATGCCGTAATATGTATCCGTGGGATAGGCAATGACCCCTCCCTGCCGGAGGATATCGACAATTTGACTGATGAGCCGTTTTTGCGGATTATCCGGATTTATTTCGATAAACATGATATTCTTCCGTTTTTATTTTGGATGCCTGAACCATTCTGACTGTATTTCCCGAATTCTGCCAATCCATTATCCTCTGTTTATTACGGATACTGCTGCATTGTCAAGGTAACAAATAAAAGATTGATAAATATAAATTCTTATGTTATGCATTTTGGTAATTAAAAGGCACGCAACGAAGTGCATTTCCAAATTCCAAATCTCAAATCTCAAATAAATTCCAAATCTCAAACTGATATTTGAGGAGGAAGGTGGGTTCCGCTTCGCTGCACCCTATTTTCTTAATAATCTGGAAGAGGAATTAAATGATAAAAATAGCACCTGAAGAAGCGTTTTCTTTTGATGATGTTTTATTAGTCCCGAACTATTCTGATGTTCTGCCGAAAGATGTGGACACCAGTACCCGCCTGACAAGAAATCTTGCACTGAATATTCCCATCGTAAGTGCTGCAATGGACACAGTGACAGAGTCGCGGGCAGCAATAAGCATGGCCCGCGCGGGCGGAATCGGTTTCATACATCGCAATATGAGTATTGAAAAACAGGTCAGGGAAGTTGACAAAGTAAAAAAATCGGAAAGCGGTATGATTGTTGACCCGATTACAATCCGTCCTGACCAGCCTGTTTATGAGGTGCTGAAGCTGATGGAGCAGTACCGGATTTCCGGACTTCCTGTAACACAGGGAGACCAACTGGTCGGCATTGTGACGAACCGTGATCTCCGATTTGAAACAGACTTGGAAAAGAAAGTCTCAGAAATTATGACCAAGGAAAATCTCGTCACCGTTTCAGAAGGTATCAACTTGGAAGAATCTAAAAAGCTGCTTCATAAACACAGAATTGAAAAACTTCTTGTTGTTGACAAAGAGGGAAAGCTGACAGGATTGGTAACCATAAAAGATATTGAAAAAATAAAGAAATATCCCAATTCCTGTAAGGACAGCAGGGGCAGGCTCAGGGTCGGGGCTGCCATAGGTGTCGGGGGCGATATGAAAGAACGCGCGCAGGCCCTTCTGAAAGCAGGAGCGGATGTTATCCTGATAGACACATCCCATGGACACACAAAAAATGTCATTGATGCAGTAAGAACTTTAAAGGAAAGCTCGGATATTGAACTGATTGCGGGTAATGTGGCGACCGCAGAAGGGACTGAAGACCTCATAAACGCCGGAGTTGACGGCATAAAAATCGGGATCGGTCCCGGCTCCATCTGTACCACCCGAATTGTGGCAGGAATCGGAGTGCCCCAAGTCACCGCTATTATGAATTGCAGGTCTGTATCCGACAAAACAGGTGTGCCTCTGATTGCCGACGGCGGCATCAAATTTTCAGGTGATGTTACAAAAGCAATCGGAGCGGGCGCTCACTCGGTGATGATCGGAGGGCTTTTTGCAGGAGTTGAGGAAAGCCCGGGAGAGATGATTTTTTTTCAGGGACGCAGCTATAAGGTCTATCGGGGCATGGGTTCTTTGGAAGCCATGAAAGAGGGGAGCAAGGACAGATACTATCACGATGAGGAGCCCGAAGACGACAAGCTGGTCCCGGAAGGTATTGTCGGCCGCGTCCCGTACAGCGGTTCCCTTGCCGAAAATATTTTTCAACTGCTTGGGGGATTAAAAGCAGGCATGGGATATGTGGGATGTCGAACCATAGAGGATCTGAGGGAAAAGGCCCGATTCATAAAAATCAGCGCGGCAGGTCTGCGTGAAAGCCATGTCCATGATGTCATCATTACCAAAGAAGCACCGAATTACCGGCTGGATTGAAGGAGGGTCAGAGGCCAGAGGCCCCTGACCTGTAACCCTAACCCCTCTTGTCATAATCAATGACTTTGCCCAATTTGACCTGCTCAAACAACGCAATCCTGTGCGATCTTAATGTTTTGTCATCCGGTCTGTTGCTGATCATCCGGGAAAGGCTTTCAATCGCATCATACCAATACCCTTCCCTGGCATATTCATAATATAATGCGTCTGCTGGCGTGTTCGCCAAACGCTCTGATGTATCTTCCGAAGGTCTGACATATTTGATGGTGGCACTCCCCAGAAAATCGGCGGAACGTTCATCCGGAAGGGGCACAATGATGATAAACCATTCATACTCTGTATCCGGCCTGAGCGTGACATTATGGTCGGCAAGATTTATTTCGTATATGCCTTCCTTTTCAGGCCCGGGGATATGCGTTTCCAAAACAGGCTCTGTGACACCATATTCATTCAGCGTGAATTCAATATCACCTGTGTATGGGCCGGAAATATACCAATGCAGAATGGGCTGGCTTTTCGTTGTAAAGCCGGTTTGCAAAGAGGCTATCGGTGCCATCAGCGAGGGCATATCACCGCCATGAGCATCAGCCTCCTCTTTGGCTTCATGCGCTTCTTCACCCAACTGATCTTCGGTGAGCTGATCTTCTTTCAACTGATCTTCGCCGAGTTCATGTTTTGCGACCTGTGCAAGTTCCTGAGTGGTCACTTCGCTAAGTTCACCCTCTCCCTGATCCCCTCGGCTAAGACCTCTGCTCAGGCCCCGGCTAAGTCCTCTGCTTAAACCCCGGCTCAGGCCCC
>JAOZLU010000023.1:0-2510 GCA_029934695.1 Desulfobacterales bacterium
TGTTCTCAGCACCGCACAACTGTTGCGGACGGGGTTGCAAACCCCGTCCGGCCACCGGCAAAACCATTTACTGATAATTTATGTTGTTCTCAGCACCGCACAACTGTTGCGGACGGGGTTGCAAACCCCGTCCGGCCACCAAACTGCTTTTCAAAGGATAAATATGTTTAAAGGTAAAAAGATTATCGTTGTCATGCCTGCCTACAATGCGGCCCAGACGTTGCAAAAGACATACAATGAGGTGATGGCTCAGGAGATTGTTGACACAGTAATCGTGGTTGATGACATGAGCCATGATGAAACGGTGGCTATTGCCAGAACTCTTCCGAACACGATTGTTCATATTCATGAAAAAAATCTCGGATATGGCGGCAACCAGAAATCCTGTTACAGGATCGCCCTTGAGCAGGGCGGCGATATTATCATCATGGTCCATCCTGATTATCAATATACGCCGAAACTGATCCCGGCCATGGCTTCCCTGATCGGAAACGGGCTTTATCACTGTGTGCTGGGGTCCAGGATTCTCGGAGGATATGCTCTGAAAGGCGGAATGCCCTCATGGAAATATGTGGCGAACCGGTTCCTCACCTTTGCGGAAAACATTTTTCTGGGGGCAAAGCTTTCTGAATATCATACCGGATACAGGGCTTTTTCCCGGGAACTTCTGGAGCAGTTGCCTGTTGAACTCAATTCCGATGATTTCGTGTTTGACAACCAGATGCTTGCACAGATTGTATGGTTCGGTTACACAATTGCCGAAGTCAGCTGCCCCACAAAATATTTTCCTGAAGCTTCATCCATCAACCTGATCCGGAGCATCAGATACGGTTTCGGATGTTTATCAACCGCGCTGTGTTTCCGTCTGGCAAAAACAGGCATCATTCATTCGGAATTATTTCCGGATTGTGCTAAAAAATATCTGTAATAACAAATAATTGTAAAAGCAGTCCTGAGCGGAGAAAGGAGTTTCGTGTCAGAAGACATTTTTAAAATACTTTTGCCTTTGACCAGCGGCGTAAAACAACTGCACAGAAAACAGAAGGGTGTCAAGCCATTAATTCCCAATGTAAATCTGAAGGCAGTAAAAAAAAAGAAAGGTCGAAAAATTCATCCGCAAAATTTTAAAACATCACGGACTTACAGACCCGGAAAAAACGCATTACCCCATGAAAGTTCGCAAGGAGTGCAAAAATTAAGCGAAGCGGTTTTTTGCATCCCGCACAGGCGGGACAATGCGTTTTTTCCGAGTTCCTTACAGAGGGCAAACCCAAGTTTTCAGCCGATGACAAATTATGGCTGAGAATTTTTTATTTCAACCATGAATGCAGCACCATAGATGTCCACAATATTGTAAAACCGACTTTGGATTACCTTGAAGGATTTGTATATCCCAATGACAGAAATATCATATATTTGGAGTCTGTTCATTTGGACATGCAATCCTTACATGGCGACGCTCCGTATTTTGACATGGAGATAAATATGGATGGCGGAGTAGATGATATATTAAAAATATATGCAGAAACCTGTTTTCTCATTGAGGCAGGTACAATCAGACCCAATTTGATTCTTTCGAGAGTATCAGATATTGTTAAACTGAAATGGATATAGAAATTGTTATGAAAAGGAAATTTGAATCATATTTTGTAAAAGCATTTTATGATGCGAAGATTGAGGAACTTTTAAGGGTATATGGAAACAAAAAATTCTCGGCCAGAAAAAATGTGAAAGCAGGCGGCAAAGAATTTGATGTTGTCGTTGAGAAAAGGGGGAAAACAATTGCTTTTGAAATCACCACAGCACCCCTTGCCCGGGAAGACCTGAACAGAATTGAGAATCTCCATGAGACAGCCAAGTCATTAGGTTATGAATTCCGGGTGGTCACCATTGCCACCCCCAAAAAAGCGGCAATAGACATTGACTGGCTCAGGGACGGGCTTTTCAAATATCTCCGATCCGAAGGGCAGCACCTCGTTGAACCGCTCTCTGTCCATGCCGATTATGAGGAAATCAGGAAGCTGACAATCCGATCCATACAGATAAAAAATTCAGAAGCCGATGTTTTTGTGAACGGGGATGTTTCCGTCAATATTTTGTACGCTTCCGATCCGGATGCTGAAAAAGAGAATGCCTATGAGATATTGCCGTTTAACGGGGAACTTTCATTGAATCTGTGTGACAGAAAGATCAGGCATGCCAGATTGAAAATAGACACCGGCTACTGGTATGAAGGATGAGAGGATTGCAGAGCAGAGTATTAAGAAAATAAGGAGGCTGTGATGGAAAAATTGCAGAAAATTCCAAAAGTTAAAAATAGCCGAGACATTCCAATTATGCAACGCTCCCTGATATATGGATGACCCCTGCGAGAATTGAACTCACATTCTGAGGTTGAAAACCTCATGTCCTGACCATTAGACGAAGGGGCCAGCTTGCCGGACGGGGTTTGTAACCCCGTCCGAAACATTCATTCTGAGCTTGCCGGACGGGGTTTGCAACCCCGTCCG
>JAOZLU010000023.1:2610-24524 GCA_029934695.1 Desulfobacterales bacterium
CCCCGTCCGAAACATTCATTCTGAGCTTGCCGGACGGGGTTTGCAACCCCGTCCGGCAAAAAAAGTTTCCTGCCTCATCTCTGACTAACAGATGCCGATATCCGCAAGCAGGTCATAAACACCCGACTGCTCCAGCCTGATTCTGACAAACTCGGATATCGTGGGCTGATAAGGGCGTTTGATCAGACGCATGCCTGCCTGTCTCGGGGTTCCGGAGCCCTTCCGATGATTGCAGCCCTGGCAGCACACGACACAGTTGTCAAAATTGGTTTTGCCACCTTTGGACTTAGGTATCACATGGTCAATGGTCAGGGTTTTCCCTGATTTGCCGCAATAGGCGCAGGCAGACCGGTCCCGGAGCAGAAGGTTCTTTTTGCTGAACGGCACTCTGCGTTTATACACGCTTCGCACCATCTTCATCAGCACAAGAACCGTCGGCATTCTGAAAACGCCGCTGACGCTTCTGATTAACTTATCCGAGTATTTCAATATAGTTACTTTTCCGGCGAAAACAAGCTTCATTGCCTTTTTCCAGTCGAGCAGACAAAGAAAGGTGTAGTCTCCGTTCAACAATACGCAGGAAGAATTCATCTTCAAGCCTCCTTCAGTCAGATATTATTAATGATCAAACCTCTACCCTTTACCCTCAAAGGCCCGGCGTTTTAAGCACCGGATGTATGCCAGTTCCATCACTGGCCCGATTTTAAAGATCAGATCGGACGGAGTGCGGAAATGGAGCCCTAGTCGGAATTTTCGCGGCCTGCAAATCGCGAAAATTCCAGAGCTTTGAGTAATCATGCCCCTTGCGTCTGTCTATGGCATCTTCCCGGATGGCAAGCGGGAGAAGCATGATGCGATATCTGTCCCTTCCGATCAGTCCGCCCTGAGTTTCCTGAACACATGCGGCATTGTCGAATGTCACGGTCTTCCCTTTCCTGATGATCTTCATATTCGGCAGGGCATGGTTCTGGGCGGCCTTATTGGTCATAACCATATTTCCCAAAGGAGAAATGGTCAGCCCTTTTTCCTCAGCCGTTCCGGTGTTATACGCGACAACAGTTCCGTAATTCAGGGTTTCCATTTCCAGCACCTCCGGAGAAGCAATCGCGTCATCCACGATATCGGAAATCAGCGGGATGACGGTCATGTTGCCCACAGTCTGAGGGCTTTCCGGTTTTAATCCTCTCATAACATCCTGAATGGTATTAAGCATTTAATGCCACCCCCTTTTTCCTGAAAGGCAGAGATGCGCCTTGTTTTATTTTTGGCAGCGTTATCGCCGCCAATGCTTCAATTCCTCTTTTCACATCCATCTGGATCATGGCCCTTGTCAGCGTCAGCGCGAGTGCCTGGGGATTGCTTACCGGCATCGTCGGGATTCTGTCGCTTAAAGTTCTGAGGCCGCTTTCGATCTCACTTCCCACAACCGGATTCAGGTGATATACAGGCGTTCTGTTCCCGATGTGTTCCAGGAGATGCATGACCTCGTCAACTCTGCCCGAAGGCGCGTTTTCATATCCGTCTGACAGGATGAATACCGCATCCACGCCGCTTTCAAGCAGATCCGTCAGCCCAAGGGACAGATCGGTTCTTCCCACCGGCCTGGGAATGGGCTTTTCCCTGTTTATTCTCCTGCCCGAAGCTGTCCTGATGACAGAAGATTCCGCGATATTCATCAGCACATCCTTCATGGCAAGCGAGATTGCTATGGGGCGCAGCTTCTGTTCGCATGTTCCGGACATTGAAAAGGAGTCATCCATGAGAATCCCCACTTTCCCGAATCGCACTGGCAACTGCTGCGCGCCGGATCTGCCTTTTCGCATCAGCGCATCCCAAATCTCGGCTGTCATGCCTTCCGAGTATGCAAGGATGTAAAGCTCTGTCGCAGTTCGTGACATGGGGTTGAATGCGATCTCGACCTTTTCCTTTTTCGCCTTCCTCTGAACCAGACTCTTTTTCTTCTCCGTCATGGATGTGTCTTTGGTCAGCTCAAGTATCTGCTTCTGGGACACGTCCTTGTGATACATCCCGCGAATTCCTTCAAGGACTTCAGGCGGCAGGATATTTCCTTTGGTAATGTCTGTTTTGGCTTCCCCGAAGGCTTTGAATACGCGGTTGGCTTGCAGGGACCGCGTCAGGTACCACACGCCTTCCATTTCCTTCTCCCGGGTCAGGCAGGAGCCAGCCCCATACTTCTCCCAGTTGTTCATCAGCAACGCCCTGATCGCCGTCTTCCTGGCACTGTCTGTGACACCCTCCAGAGTGTGAATCATCATAAAAATCCCGCGATCCATTTCAAACAGAGCCTTGCCTGCGTTCTTCCGGGCTTCTGCTTCCTCTTACTTGGTGTTGTAGTGCGTTCCAAGACCCGTTGACACACCGGAGGTGTTCATCACCGCGATAACGGCATCTTTAAATTTCTCAATGTCGCTGATATGCTCCAGATTCAGCGTCATCTGATTTTCCGAAGGTAAGTTTGAAACAAGTTTTTTCAGCGTCATTCTTGATCCTCCCGCTTGATGCTCGATGTTTGATGCTTGTATGAGAAAATGCGTTGGAATAATTTGAAAGACAAATTTGTAACAACACGCTCTGACCACTGAGCTATCCCCCCATAAGATGGTGACGGGGGGAACAGGAGTCGAACCTGCGACCTCGGGCTTGGAAGCACTCTGTACTGTATTGTCTTTAAGCAGCTTCCAACGCTGTTTTCCCTGATTTGTGACTTTGGGTGGGACGGAGGTGCTTTTTTATGTCAGAAACTCATGTTTAAATGATCCTGATTCTGACGGATTTTGTGGTTCTCTGCAATTTCAGGCAGCTGAAAAGCCGCAGAGGACACAGAGGAGGCACAGAGGGGCCGCGGAGACCGGAGATTCCTCGGTTCTCTGTGCCCTGTTTTCAAAGATGCTCAATGGGCAAATTCTCCCTTTCGGATTAGATGATTTTAGTTATTGAAAACTTTTTAGGAATCGTGAAATTCTTCTATTTTTATAATCACCCCAGGGCATAATTCTCTTTTTTGGCCATGTAACATATAAAAAGCGTTTTGCGCGAGTAAAGGCAACATACATATTGTTTTTTTCCTGTGTCATTTCAATGCCACCGCTTCGCACAGCGCGATAATCAGGGAATGTTTCATCATCCACACCAATAACGAAAACAATATCAGATTCCTGACCTTTCATCGTGTGTACCGTACTCAATGTGATGCCAGAATGTTGTGTCAATGGATGAGTTTTACCCAAAGCCATGGCATTTTTAAACTGATGCAATGACTTGCTATCTGTATTCTTCGCGTAATTACGCCAATGTATAAGCAACTCTTCAATATCATTGAAGACCATATATTTTTCATTTTCGTCTTCAATACTCAGATTATCCTTAAACTTCTCTATTTTCTGTATTAAGTTACTTCCGTCATCGCTTAATTTTGTGACCAATATGATGAGATTTTTATTCAAATCATCCGATATATGTAAAATTACATTATCCAGATTCATGTTGCCGGTTTTTTCGATTTTCAGACGGGCAAACAATCGTTGCTTATGCAGCCTGTCTTGAGGATTTAATCTTACTCTTAACGCAAGGTCGAATATTTTCATTAAATCAGATTCAAACTGAATCGCACCCGGTGTCATTTTGTAATAAAACGGTAAGCCGTTCTCCTTTAATGTTATCTCTAATTGCTTAAAAATATATTTATTTCTTGCAAGCACCACTATTTTTTCAAAGGCAATTTCACCTTCAATATCTTTATGTTTCTTTAAAGCGATTAATTCCTTTATTTTATCAACAACCCATTGCGATTCAATTTCTTCGTCTATTAAACCATTCATCTCAAAAACCCCTTCCTTAACCGTTTCTGCAATATATTCAGCTTCAGGGACAACTTTTTCTGCAGATGTCAATACGGCTTTTGACGAACGGTAATTTTCATTCAGTTCAACAATAATAGGCTGAAAGTCACTGACAAACTGCTTATCCATGTAGTCCGGGGAAGATCCGTTAAAATGGTAAATGGATTGATTTGGATCTCCCACCATCATGATATTGGCAAATTCATCATTAGTTAAAGAAAGCAAAAGTTGATATTGGGCATTATTCAGGTCCTGTGCTTCATCTATACAGATAGCATAGAAGCTTCGATTATACAAAGCAGCTGTTTTAGGATAATTCACCAGTAAGCTATAAGCGAGCAACAGTAAATCATCAAAATCTATTGCGTTTTGGGTATGCAAAATATCCTGATAGTTTTGATATAGCAAAACGATATCTTCATCATCAGTATGCTTTTCAAGTTCACTGTCAGCAATCAACTTCCGTTTCACTTCTGAAATAAAATTCAAAACACGATAGCGGTACTTTTTTCCCTCCTTTTCATTTTGTGTTCTGTATTTGCCTGCATAGGATGGTGTCTGTTTAATCGCCTGCCCAACCAATTCCAGTCTGTCTGTTTCATCTTCAAAAATATGAGGCATTTTCGCCAGGCCAATCAGGTTGCCGTGGTTTTCCAGGATGGTCTGGCAAAAACTGTGAAAAGTTCCAACAAAAATACGTTTCTCTATTTCAGATATATCATCTAATCGTTCCCTGATCTCCTCTCCTGCTTTATTAGTAAATGTCAAGGCAAGAACTTTTTTGTTGGTTTTAGTCAGTAAATGGCGGATCCTTTCCGTTAAAACTCTTGTCTTACCACTACCCGCACTAGCCTTTACATAGATTGGGCCATTTTCAGAATAGACAATTTTTTTCTGCTTTTCGGACAGTTCAATTGTGGTTGTCATGCTTCTGTCTCCCTATTTTCAAAATAGCAGATATCCTGTGAAACAGTTCAATTACCTTTGGAGGCAAATCTTTTTCGCTTTGAATAATCTGCTCTGCTATGGCGGGGCCATATTGAGTTTTACTGGCTGTAATAACATTGTATAACTTTTCGTCATCGTAACCTTGGATTTCTGTTAACCGATATTGTTCTTTTGCTTCCCGATGCTTTTCATTTGTATAAACATCTGAAGAAGCGATGGCTTTTTTAATTTCATCACCAAAACCATCACTGATTAGCTGTTTCTCAAAATCATTTCCATCATCTATAAAAACGATACAATCTCTTTCACTTTTCGGAGAGCCACAATTTGAAAACTGTTGCTGCACATTGCCTTTAATATTTTTATCTGATGTGTTTTCTGCATCACTAAAGATAAGCCATGGAATATTCATCGCCTCAGCAAATCTTAAAAATGGCAGGTAACCTCCAAATCCGCCTACGCCTACAAAATCCAATCCCATTTCAACAGATGTCTTGCCAAAATGTTTTTGCGCAAAAATGGGTAGTGCCTGTTCTTCTGTTTCTCCTTCAAAAAATACAAGTAGTTTGGAGAAAAATATTTCCCCTCTCGTATTAATGACCTGCCGATATATTTTCCTGATTTCTTCTTCTGACAGACTATCCGTCATTATCCTGCCACAAGTCACAATTTCATCTTTGTAAAAATTTCGTATCTGGTCTAACTTGGCCGTTGCAGCGATATAAGGTGAATGAGTGGAAATAATTTTTTGGCCTGCTATGGCATCTATCTGTACAAATAACTTTTTCTGGGCATTAGGATGCAAATGGGCCTCCGGCTCTTCTATAGCAAGGACAGGAAAAAACACAGACTTCTTTGTTTCAGCATTTTTCGAGAGCAAAGCAATAAACGATTTCAACGTCAACAGAGAAGACCAGCTCCTTGTTCCCATACCATGATATTCCATAGAAAAACTGTCACGGCTGTCAGTATAATAAATTGTTAAACCTTTATTCAAATCACGGATTTTCTTGGTAAAAGGCGTGATTTCTATCCCTTCACTGCGGGTATCCATTGCAGTATCCAACTCTTTTAAAGTTGTCCTGATATTGGACAAAATATCACTGCTACTGACTGCCTTTTCGTTTAATGTTTTGATCTGATCTTCGATATCCTTAATATCCTCTGCTGAATATTCAATTTTGGACAACATCTTGCCAAGATAAGAGCTTCTTAATTTTGTATCCTCCAGAATATCTCGTTGGGCATCCATATAAAAAAACGGGACTTCATCAAAATGAAAATTTGTCCTTTTGCCATTTTCAACATCGAACCAGTCAACATCATCCTGTTTAAATTCAGGCCAATCCTGCTGTATGAACTGTTGAGCCTTATAGCTGTTTTTTATCATACCAAATGTTATAATTGTTCTAAATGAAACAAAAGCATTGCCTGTATCATCGTTTCGGATTCTATCAGTGGTTAATAGGATTTCCCAATCTTCTGAAAAAGATTCACACTGTTTACCATCACAATTAATAGGAACAATCAACAGATCAATAATTATCTTCTCGCAGACCGAACTTCCTTGTATAAAGAAATCATCCTGCGAGACAAATTGCCGATTACCCAAAGCCAATTGCAACGCCTTGAGAAAAGATGTTTTTCCGGTATTGTTCATGCCTGTCAAAATCGTGGATTGTTTAAGCGTTACTTCAATATTTTCTAAACCCCGAAAGCCTGCGATGCGAACAGTTTTTATTAAAATACTCATACAACTACTCCCTTATCTGACAGTTTTGATATATGGAAAAAATTCCACATATTGCTTTGAATTGTTTTAATATTTGCTACATACTTAAAGGTTTCCCGAAATTTTGTTTTCCAGTTCAGCAGATGAATAATTCCTGTATTCATGAAATGACATTCTGTTTTTCCTCCGAATACGAGGCTGGTATAACTAAAAGTTCCTGCACTCTTTTTTGAACAAATATCTCTATAATTTTCAGACGGGATGCTGGCAAATTATATGATGTATGTTTTCTGAATCTGAAATTTATCAATTTTTGCAATTTTTTCTTCTGCTCTTTGGTGATCACTTCTTTTGCGAATGTCAGAAAATCCTGTGAATTTGCCATCAGTCTTGTTTTGGCGTAAGCCTCCACATCCTGTAAGTCATCTTCCATTGCATAGTTGAAAAGAGACAAACCATTGTCAAATATCGGTGCTGTGCCTGCGACTGTGTTTGTCCTGTTATCCACAACCAGGCCGAAGTTGCCGAAATGCCTGTCCTCATTGCAGATGACAGCATCAAAAATCAGCATGTCCGCAAGCGACGCATAATATTTCTCACCAAGGGCTTTGTAATAGTCTGTAACTGCCTTCCATCCGCCTTCTGTCACAATTCTGCCTGTCGGAATGTATGAGAATTCTTTGCCTGTAAACAATTCGCAAGTGGAGCAAAGCTGTTTTTTCCATTTGTTCAAATTGTATTTTACGGCATTCAGCCCCATTGCCTCAGCGATCTGAAATGCGTAAAACTCGGAATACGGCTCATTTCCTGCATTTGCAGCACCGGAAGAGCCTGTCTTGTAAAGGATTATCTTTCCGTCCCTCATCCTGCGCCAGCATTTGGGAAGCATACCGTCTGTGGTCAGTTCCGGAGTGGAAACAAACTCACTTTCCTGTGTATGTCCATAACCTGTATAGGCAATCAGCGATAATGTCTGGTCGAAACGATTGTCATATAAATTGTACTCATCAAAAGTGCCGCTGAAAGTCTCATCAGCAACCCAGTAGCAGTCATTAAGTGACAAACCTTTGCAAATGTCAATAATGCCTTTGGTGTCATTTACATTAAGTCCGATTTTTGCAAGAAAACTCTGGACATAAGCCCTGTTTTTGGGGATCATCCGTCTTCTGAGCCATTTCAGCAGACCGATATTTGTAAGTTCCAGGTCAATAGGAAAAAGTAACTTATATTTTCCATAACTCTCAATAATTTCCGCAGATAAGCCCTCCATGCCACCTGATGTGATATTAAATTTTATGAGTGAAGTATCAAAATGCTTTAAAATATAACTCATTTTTTCTTAGTCAGATTCCCTTTTAAACTCTTAAAAGAATTTTCCAGTCAGTATCTCTGCCAAACGCAATTCCTCAAGAATAACATTCTCTGTTTCAATCAGTGAGTCTGCCATGAATGCCAAAAAAGGATAAATATCACCTTTGTCAGCCTGATTCAGTGCCTCAAGATATTTCCGACGGTTTTCATTTTTTATGATTGCAACCGGATATCCTTTTTTTATTAAAATCAGATTCATAAGAATCCTTGCGCCCCGACCGTTCCCGTCGTCAAAAGGATGTATCCTCACCATATTATAATGAGCTGTCGAAGCAACAATAAGCGCATGTCTGTTTTCAATATTTTCGTTAATCCACCGGCACAGGATTTCCATTTCATCAGATACATGAATCGGGTCAGTATAAAAATGAATGGTTCCGTCTGTCTGGAGAACATGATTCGGCAGAACCTTGTATTTTCCCGGACTGGCCGGTTTTCGGATTTTCTGACCGCTTTCATCTATGGCCGGGGTATATCTTACTCCTGACAGCAGCAGGGCATTCATTTCCTTTATAAATCCCTGGGTCACGGAACGCCTGTCTTTTATCACCTCATAAAGCCAGTCAATGGCCTCGGCATGGTTTCTTGCATCAAGAAAATCTTTAAAGGGCTTTCCTTCGACAGTCAGCCCCTCTTTCAGAAAAAACAGGGTTTCGCCCCTTGTCAGGGAGCTGCCCTCAATCGCATTGGAGTCATAAGTCCAGTCAACACGCAGCTTTTCCAGAACAACAGTCCAGCACTCTTTTTGCAGAATTTTTTTATTGTCAATCCGAATTTTAAGATCATCTGTTAAAAGCAGTGATTCTTTTATCTCAGACTGTTTTTCATTAAAATTGTAATAGTTGTATTTCATATCCTGGAAACTTTTAAACTGCCTGACAGTTGCTTAAATGTTTTGGCTTTCTTATCTCTGCGTTTTCCCATAATACAGACTTTATACCCGGATTTCCACCCCTTCATTATAGACCGTTTCATAATACTCAGCCATGGATGCAAGACTGATTTCCTCATGGCCTCTCTCCCTGTCAGCAAGGCCGTTTCTCGCCTCCCGCCAGGGAATTTCCAGATGTGTTATATCAATCAGCCACTGAGGTGATTTGTCTCCATAGTAGTGCAGGACTGCTTTCACAGTCTCTTTCTGGAAATCAGCAAGATTGTCAGGGTTGCCATATTCCTGCATAAAAGAGAGATCAATCTCATATTTTCCCTTATTCATATCATACAGCTTACGAATCACCGGGCCGTTGGCCCATGCCTCAATTGGCTCTTTGAACAGAGGCTTCCCGTCCCATATAAGTGACCATGCCTGACAATAATATAACAATTTCTGTAATTTCATCGTCGTCACAGGACTTTTTTTTTCAAAATAAAGGCAGCTATACTTATAACAGTTTTGATATAAGGAAAATTTTCCACATACCATTTATAAGTAATGTAAATTTTTCCACCTTTATGACTTAAACGAAGTCGCAATATAGCCAATTCGGTCAACAATATCAGCAACAGACATGATATAGTAATTTCGGGCATCAACTGAAAGAACAGGGCCTTCCAAAAGAAGAAATTCCCACACCTCACCATCCGTGACAATGCCATATACTTTTTCCTGTTGGAAGGCGTGCAATGTGGCATACATCTCTGCGAGGCACTGCCCCAACCCCTCAGAAAGACTACTTCGCTTAACTTCAACCACGGAGATAATGGGTGACACAAAATCAATCTCATCAAGGCTCAACGCTCCGTCATAAGTACCGTTCAGCGGGTGAGGAAGTTTGAGGGGAACATCCTGATGAAGTGTAACCGCGGGTTCAAAAAAAACCCCCAGACAATACACTTCACCCGCTTTCCATAAAATGCGTGATACGAGCAGATTTCCCCGTGTCGCTTCATTATCAAATTTTGATAATCTCAGACGTGAGGCTATTTTCGTGACATCGGTCTGTAACTCAGCATAATCATTCCCGCTTGGTGTAAAGCCATAAAATAAATCCTCGTTATTTTTTATCTCCATACGAAACATTTTCCGCAAGTCGAAAGCTGTATATTTTCTGTAATCGCTAAATGACATGACACATCTCCAATCTGTCAGCAAATTATGACAAAAACTATGGCGGGGACAAGGCGGGATTCTGGGGCGTTTGACTGCCATCGCGCATTCGAAAATCATTCTCCCAAGTTTTTTCCCAGTTCTTCTTCATTTCTTTGATGCTTGATAGTATTGTTAGTCCTTTTTTGTTAAAAATTAAATACGTTCTGGTATTCCTCTATTATTATATCTTCAAATCGTTTAGCATAGTTTTCAGCATATTTTTCGCCGCGCACCGCAGCCTGTTTGGACCTTGTGGTCATCCGATCATGGTGATGTCCAAGTTCGTGGATGAAAATATGAATCAACTGGAATGCTTTGGCAGAAGCTTCATCAAATTCTATAAAATAGCCAGTCTCTTTTTCCGAACACTCTATGTTCAGCTTCTCAAAGATACCCTTATGCTCTTCATAGAATTCATCTGAACAGTCATGCCACTGTATTTCTTTCTCCCACGCACATATTCCGACAACCCCCTTATTGTGCCATCCCAGTTGATAATAATCAGCGGCTGAAAGCACTACTGCCCTCAAGCCTTTAGCTAATTTGTCCCATTCAGGCACGATTTCAGTAAATTTGAATAAATCCTGTTTCCTGATTATGTGTCTGTAACCCTTCCCCGGCTTTTCCTTATCAAATACCGGATATTTCTGAGGCGTATTGTAATAATTTGGCGTGACATCCCACCTGTTTTTCCTTTGGACCTGACCAAGTTTAACTTGAGGGGTTACTTTTTTTGCATAATGTTTCATTATGAAATTCATGGCTATCATTGCTTTTCAGCGGGCGCATCTTTCTACGCTCCGTTGCAAAAATCTTCTTAGCAGTTCTTTTTATTTAAACTCCTGCTTATAAGATCGGTTGTCAGGAATTTTTCCTGTTTTTATTCCCCGGAATTGGGCTATAACGCACTCTTCAGCGGACGCGGCTTTTTGCGCCCCAATTGATGTTTTTTTACATCAGAAATCATGCTACTTCATAGAATATGCCCTGTCATTCCGTTTTTTTTTCCTTACTGCGTTTTCTTATTTCCAGCATATCCTCATAAAGAGGCATATCAGCTTCAACATAAAATATCTCAGGCCTGTTTTTCGCCATTCTTTCCAGTTCTTCCCTGACAATACGCCGTATAATCGGTTCCATCATTTTAATCAGACCATCGGCAATTATTGTTCTGTCAGCCTGTATCATTAGTATCCATTCCTTAGTTTGTCAGTTGTTTTATTATAGTGCTACTTGAGCTAAATACACGGAAACAACATCCTAACATTCTTATTCAATATCAATAATCAAAGATGTTCATTCTGGATGCAGGGGCGGGACATTTTTTGCATATGTTCGGGTTATTGTAGTATTTTTGTAGAGCAATTCTTTTTTGAGTCTTACCCCATGCTTTCCCGCCTTCTGATCCACGCATATCTGGTTACCTCCTAAATAAAATGTAGCAGATATACGGAGTGAAGTCAAGTGGAACCAGAAAAGCTACCACTGCTATACCCTGCATGAAAATGGTGAATGGTGAATGGTGAATCAAATTAACTTGTTCAGTACTTTCATCTCCCATTTTGAGTTATTTTAAATGTGAGGTAATTTGGGCGTCATTATATTGCTTTTTCCGGGGATCGAACCCGGGACAACCGGCACTTCTGGCCAATGCTCTGCCAACTGAGCTAAATACTCGGAAACAAAGCCGAAGTCCTCACATTTGATTCAAAAATTTGCCGAGCTTTGCCGACGGGTTTACAACTTTGTCCAGACTATTTTTCAAAAGGCCCTCTGTAATTCTGCTCAACGGAACCGCCTTGTTCAGTAATTATTTCAGGGATTTCATATTCAATATGACCATCCCGCCATATAGGGATTTTGTAATTATTTCTTCTCGCATTCTGGACAACTTTTGCCGTTGCCCGTTGCAGGGCCTTCAATCCGATTACTGTATATTTATTGTGTTTTTCCATAATAATTACTCCGAGTCATCGAGAATAATTGGTAAATTTCCTGACGTGTCAAAAACAGTCCATGAGTCAGCCAATTGCTTGTAGAAGGTATTGAATAGGATATGATATGAAAGGATGTGAAAACCATTCCAATCGTTTTTGTCCTGTAGGAACAACTGAAAGCAGCCCGGCAATTCACTGCCATCTGCACGGATCGGGATAAGAAAGGATTTTCTGTCCTGTAGGGACAACTGGGATATGACCCGGCAATGAATTGCCGGGCTGTTCTCACTTGTCCCTGCGGGACAGAAGAATCATGGATCTACCTCGAATATTCATGCCGGACATACCTGTCAGACATGATCGTCACGCCCTTCTGGTCATAAAGCCCATCCTCCGGAAAATCAGAATAGACCTCTATGTCAGGCACGGAAACATGGAAGAAATTCACGTCAATTCTTCCGGTCACGTCAAACCATACCTTGACAAACACGTCCGGATTTTCCCGGCTTCCCCAGGCCAGCAGTTCAGGATCGGCATGAAAAAATCCCCATGCGACCTGAGCGCCGCTCGAGGTGATCTTGGTGCCTCCCAGACGCCACACAGCGTCAATGGCTCCCAGTTCATCCGTTCTCATCACCGAACCGATCCGGAGTCCGTTGATGACGGAATTTCCCGGGGGATTCTCCAGAGCCTCATATCCTTCAGTAGCAATGCCGTCCTCGGTATTTTTCTCCATATCACCCTGGCCGTCTTCATAGTAATATTGCCGGATGTATCTTGTCTCCATGGTAGTCGTCCCCTGCCAATCCCAGGCATCATTATAAGGATAGTCAGAATAAACCTCGATATCGGGCACCGACACATGAAAATAGTTCACGTCAATCCGTCCGCTGCGGTCGAACCATATTTTGACAAACAGCTCAGGGTTATGATAGCTTCCCCAGTCAATATCTTTGGGATCGGCATAGAAATATCCCCAGACCGCCCTGTCTCCTGCAGCAGTGGGAGCCTCGCCGCCGTTTTTCCAGACCGCCTCTATCGGGCCGTCATCTGTGTTGATGACTGCGCCGATTCTGAGCTCGGATGTGATCATGTATCCCCTTATTTTTTCAGGTGACACAGTGATAACCAGCGAAGCACTGTCAGCATCCCCGTCTTTGTCAGTCACGCTGAAAATAACAGAATAAATTCCCACAGTCTCAAAGGTCACATCTCCGGGGTCTTCCACGCCGGAATTCACAGCACCGCCGTTGAAATCCCATGTATAAGCAAAAGGTGCGTTGCCGCCTGTAAGCGTTCCCTGGAAATTGACAGACTCTCCTGCCTGGATATTCATATCTGAAAGCGGAGATGCTATGGACACATCAGGAGTGCTGGGGAGAACCTTTGTCACCTTCACTGTGACAGTGTCGCTGACTGTATCGCCGTCATAATCTGTCACAGTGAAAGTGACTGTGTAGGTTCCCTCAGCAGGGAAGGTGACATATCCGGGGTCTTCCACCACGGAATCTGCAGCACCGCCGCTGAAATTCCATGAATAGGCAAAAGGTGCGTTGCCATTGCTGACAGTTCCCTGAAAATTGACGGATTCTCCCTCGCCGACGGTCATATCTGAAAGCGGGGATGATATGGAGACTTTGGGAACTGCGCCGGGAACATCTTTATTCACCGTTATCATGACCCAGTCGCTGTCCACATCATTGTCGTCATCGGTCACTGTGAAAATGACTCTGTAAACACCCTCTGTGTCAAAAGTCACGTTCCGGGGGTCTTCCAGGGCGGAATTTGCCGCCCCGCCGCCAAAATCCCATGAATAGGTGAACGGCCAGTTTCCGTTCAGAACATTTCCCTGAAAGTCAACTGACTCACCCTCTTTGATCGTCATATCTGAAAGCGGGGACACGACAGACACCTCCGGCTCTGTGTCTGTTACCGGTTTCAGCACCGTTATCGTGACCGATTTGCTGTCTGTGTCTTCGGGCTTGTCAGCTTCGGTGACAGTGAAAGTGACATCATATACTCCTGTGTTATGAAAGGTCACATTCCCGGGATCTTCCACATTGGAATTTGCGGCCGCACCGTCAAATTCCCACAAATATGTGAACGGCGCATTTCCATCAGTGACAGTTCCCTGAAAGAGAACCGACCCGCCCTCATCAATGGTCATGTCTGAGGGCGGATATGCTATGGACGCAACCGGCTGGGTGTTCTCTACCGGTTTGATTACCGTCACCGTGACTGAGACACTGTCCCTGTCCTGAATTTTATAGGCTTCGGAAACAGTGAAAGTGACTGTGTAAACGCCCTCTGTGTGGAAGGTCACACTTCCCGGATCCTCCATATTGTAATCCGAGGCCGCGCCGTCAAAGCCCCACGAATAGATAAACGGCCAGTTTCCGCCCGAAACAGTCCCCTGGAAATTAAGAGACTCACCTTCATATATCGTCTGTGTCGGAGAGGGGGACATGATGGAAATCGTCGGCACTGTATCGTCTTCAATATTCTGCACAGTCACCCTGACTGAATCACTGCTTGCATCCCCGTCCTTATCTGTCACAGTAAAGGTTACGTTGTAAACCCCCGGGCTGTGGAAGGTTATATTCCCCGGATCTTCCATATTGGTATTCACAGCACCGCTGTTAAAATTCCATGCATAAGTAAACGGTGCGTTGCCTTTTGTGACCCCTCCCTGGAAATTGACAGATTCACCCTTGTAAATCGTCATGTTTGAAGGCGGATATGATATCAGAGCAACCGGTACCGTATTTTCAACGGCTTTCATCACGGTCACCTTCACAGTGTCGTCGGCAGTGTCCCTGTCTTTGTCGGTGACGGTAAAAGTGACATTGTAAATTCCCTCTGTGTGGAAAGTGACGGTTCCGGGATCTTTCAGATTGGAATTTGTCGCACCTCCGTCAAAATCCCATGCATAAACAAGCGGTGCATTGCCGCCTGTGACGAAGCTGTAAAAATCAGCAGACTCTCCCTCATAGATGCTCACGTCCGAATCCGGAGACACAATGGAGATCACAGGCTCTGTGTCAGCAACGGCCGGGGTCAGAATGATATTGACTTCGGTTATTTCCGAGTTCCTGACGATGACACCGGTGGTATATTCATCGTATCCTTCTGCCTGGGCTGCCAGGCTGAACTGGCCTGCAGCGTGTGGAATGGAAAAAGTGCCCCAGAAAGTCGTCCATGTCTCGCCTCCGCCTGACGTGGTGATACGCGTCGGCACATTGGGACTCACCGTACCTTCAATGTATCCGTTTGATACCATCGGTGAAATATAAAGCGGGTCAGGTGTCATCTCGTATTCCCCGCCGGTCCGCCGATACAGCACGGTGGATGAGATTTTCTGCTGCCCTTCCTCGTTTGGGGGAACGCTCAGTGTGTAAGTGAAATCAACCGGAGTGGCAGGGACTTCAATCCAGGAAAATTCCAGATATCCGGAAGCGTCTCCTGTCCTGTGAGGATCGTCGTCCCCCTGATGTGAGATGTATGACCATCCGTCAGGCAGTTCAACCCGGATGCCCAGAGCCGACAGAAAACCGGTGTATGTTATCTGATTGGTCACTGTCAGATTGGATCCAGGGATGTAAGCATCGCTGCTGTGAGTCGCACTCTGTGTGTATGCGCTGTCAGGTGAAGGTTCGACAGTCAGCGGATCAGGTGTCATGGCTTCCACAAGCTCTCCGCTCTCACGCCGATACAGCACATCTGCTGAGATTTCCTGTGGGCCTATGGCTGTTTCAGGCACTTTCACAGTATATGTGAAATCAACAGGACTGGCAGGAATATTAAGGATCCAGAGAAAGTCCACATCCTCAGGATCAGACCCTACTCTGGCACCAGGCTCATCTTCTCCGTCCGCTCCTATATAAGTCCAGCCTTTTGGCAGCTTAACTTTAACCGCCAGGGCGGACAGAGTGCCATCATAGACAATCTGGGTGCTTACGGTGATATTGGAACCTACTACATACGTTCCAGGTTCAAAACTGTGGGTCGCTGTCAGTGTCTGGGCCGAAGCCGGGACACCGGATATGGCAAACACGGACAAGAAAATCACGCTGAGACAACAGACAGCGGGATTTGTCCAAAAACGCAGGCATCTGCTTATTCCTTTTTTCATTTATCAGTTCTCCTTTTTTTAAAATAGCCTGAATTGTCATAATAACAAAAAACCGTTGGTTTCTTCAAAAAAGCGTAACATTCAATTCAAATAGTTATAGAGCTTTCAACAAAGTATTTGGCACTCCGGACAATCTTTTTGTTGAAGGCTATAGAATCACCTCCCTTCTCAATATTCTGTTATTACATTATGAAATTACAAAATTCCCCGACTCTGCCATTTCTGTGAAACCAAGTTTTGTTCATTTCCAATGAATAACGCTACTTCCAACATATTTTATATCAAAAAATACTTCCAAGCTTTATGTCACACTATTATCTGGTTGTCAACACCCTTGCCCATATCCGATTCAAGGAACGTAGGGTGGGTGAAGCGAAGCGAAACCCACCTTTTGTGCAAGATGGTGGGTTCCAGATATTTTATTTTTTTGGAAATCTCTTATAAATATACACAGACATGGAAAAAATATTTCAGTTCTGATCAAAAAAAGTGGTTTTGATCTTTGTTTCGGCTATTTTCTTGAAACATGGTTCACAGAATTAAGGGACTGATCAGATCAGCAAAATCCGGTTCGGACAGTAAACAGCTAAGTAATTAATTATGACCAAATAACATCCCGGATTGACAGAATTTTAAGGCCGGGAATGGGAAGTTGTTCCTGAAAAAGATCAAGGCTGAAAAAATTCCTGCCGGACTGAAAGAACCGACGGATTTGCCAATCCGGTGTTGTCTTTTTATATAATTTTTTTATTTTGACCGTCTTATTGTCAGTTTTTGAGACACAGTATGGTATGTGCTACAAGGTATTTTACCGATGTTTTCAGGAGCGACCAATAACAATATAAATTTTATCGAATGGGTATCTGCTGTTCATCGGCAAAGGCCCGAAATAAATTCCAGGGCTGAAGAGCTTCAAACAGGCTAAATGTCGTCCTGACATTTAAATAATATTAAGGATATTGTTATTCCTGCTCAGGAAATTTTTTGGGTTTTCCCTCTTGACATCGACTGTATCATCTGCTACTTGATAATGATTTTTTTTTTGGGTGGCTGAATTTATTGATAATTTTCAAATAGGAATTTTTTTGCCTGATCAGTAAATTCGGGTGCTCTTCCACTAATACTTTAATTGTCTTTCGGACTGATTATGAATGTTGAAAAATCAGCATGTTGCTCCCTTCCGGACATCTTTATTTTTGTCCTGTGCACAGCAGCATGACACTCAGCCATAACTGCAGATCAGTCAAAAAGCGGGTAAAATCCGTTTTGTAAAAAAATTGAACACACCCGGAAACTCTTTTCTGCAAAAGAAGGGAGATAGTGTGGAGGATTATCATTCAAATAAGGAGGCGGTCAGGGACTATTATGCTGAAATGCTGAAACAGGGAGAGGAAGTCGCTGCTGGCATAAAGTAAAATTTTCACCAGTTTTTGGCAAAAAACCAGGTTGTCACACCCTTCGGCAAGCTCAGGGGCCGAGGCGCGGAGAACCGCAGAGAAAACATCATTAATTCAGCAATACATGAGAAGCATTGTCGGAATCCCTGCTTTAATTCAAAAAAAATTTAACAAGAGACGCTGAAAATGGGTGAAAGATATCAAAAAATAAAAATGAAGATCAGGGATAAACTGCCTTTTTTTATCATGTTTTCGCTTATCATTTTGTTCCTGTGTGCCTACCTCTATAACAATATTGTCTTTACGATTCATTCAGGCGAGGGCGGCGTATTATACAGGCGTTTTTTGGGTGGAACGGTAATTGACAAAGTGTATCCTGAAGGCATCCATTTTATTCTTCCGTGGGATGTGATGTATATCTATAATGTCAGGGTACAGCAAATTGCCCATAAATTTGATGTGCTGACCAAAAACGGACTCAAGGTTCATCTGTCCATATCCATCCGATATTTCCCTGAATACGACCTTCTGGGAGTCCTCCATAAGAAAGTCGGTCCCCAATATGTGGATACCGTTGTCATTCCGGAAATAGAGGCTGTGTTGCGTATGCTCATAGGCAGGCTTGATGCTCAGGAAGTTTATACCACAGAGCGGTCCATCATTGAAAAATCTCTGAACGAAGCAGTGGAGCAGGTCGCCCAGCGATTTGTCATTGTTGATGATGTGCTTATAAAAAAAATGCAGCTGCCCCTCAGGGTTGAGGAAGCTGTACAGAATAAAATAGAACAGAAACACCTTGCCGAAGCCCACATATTTAAAATTGAGAGGCAGAAAAGGGAGGCTGAAAGGAAGCGCATTGAGGGCGAGGGGATGAGGGATTACAATAAAACCGTAAATGCGTCTCTTTCAGATCAGATATTGCAGTGGATGGCCATTCAGGCCACATTGGAGTTGGCAAAGTCAGAGAACTCAAAAGTTGTGGTTGTCGGAACCGGGAGGCGCGGACTGCCGGTTTTCGGGAGCCTTATTCTTGACGCGCCTGAAAACACCGGCTTTCTCCCGAGCATGAACGGAGCAGCAGGTTCTTCTGAACCGACGGGCAAAAGAGATGCTTCCAAGATGACCGGAAAGTCAGCTTCCTCCGATATGGCTGGGGAAAGTGAGACTTCTGAGATGACCGACAACTCAGCTTCTTTTGGGTCAAGTGGCGAAAGTGACAATTCTGAGATGACTGACAACTCAGCTTCTTCCGACACAACTGGCGAAACAGGTTCTTCAGAACCGATGCCTGAAGCCAATGTTTCTGAGACGACCAGTACAGCAGTTCCTTCTGATTCAGGGGGTGAGACTGCCACTTCTTCTGACTTGACAGGCACATCCGATACTTCAGAGACGGACAGGTAAAGATATCATGGTAAAATCAAAAAATATCTTTATCCTGACATTTTCTGCTCTGCTCATCTTGTCCTGTGATTATTCCGACAGAGCATTTTATGAAAAAAGGGCGGAGAGAGCTGCTTATGCCAAAGGAGATATTGTTATCGGAGTTGTTGACACATCAGCGCAGGCAAACCTTTTCCTCCAGGGGATTCAGCTCGCCATAGAAGAAATCAATGAGGAAGGGGGAGTGCTTGGAAGGAAAATGCGACCCATCATTTATGACGACAACGGAGAGCGCGCCGAGGGGCAGGAGATTGCAAGAAAATTATCAGGCAATCCGGATGTGATTGCCGTGGTCGGTCATTATTATTCAAGTGTCGCAGTTCCGGTATCCATCACATACAATAAAAATGGCATTCTTTTCATTTCGCCTGGGGCAACGCATCCGAATCTGACGCGATATGGCGGAGAGTTCACGTTCAGAAATATCCCTGATGATGAAGATGTCGGATATCATCTCGCAGAAGCAACCGCCCGCCAGGGAATTAAAAAAGTGGTGATATTCTATCAGAGAGACAGCGGCGGAAAAAGACTGGCAGAAATTTTTCATGAGGAGGCCCATAAAAGGGGCGTTGAGATTCTCAACACCCGATCCTTTTTTGAAGATCAGGAGAATTTCAGGACAGTTCTTTCAGCGATTAAAAAAGAGTACAAATTTGACGCTATCTTTATCGCCGGCAGGCTTCCTGCTTCTGCCTTTCTTATTAAGCAGGCGCGTGACATGGGCATTACCGTTCCAATCATCAGCGGAGACGGTCTTGACTCGCCGGCTCTTATGATGATTGCAGGGAGAGCTGCAAACGGAACTACCGTTCCCACAGTGTTTAATCCTGATCTGCGACAAAGACTTACCCAGAATTTTGTGAAAAGATTCAACTCAAAATACGGCGTTATCCCCGACACATGGGCGGCTCAGGCTTATGATGCCATTCAGGTATTGGCTGGTGCCATTGACGAAAGTGGTTCGACCGTGCCAATTGTCGTTGCCACAACCCTGCGGTTTCTTGAAAACTGGCGGGGAGTTACCGGCACATATTCTTTTACCCAGACCGGAGATATTACCGAAAAACCGATTTTTTTCAAAACCGTCCGTAACGGAACCTTTGAATTTTTGAAGCCTGAACTTGATGATAAAGTCAGTGTGCTTGATTTTGTAGAGGAGTCCACGTTAAGACTTCCTTTGGAGGGCGCAGTTACGACAATTGATCCGGGGCTTACCCAGGAAGCCATCTCTATTGAGATCACCGAACAGTTGTTCCTGGGGCTGACTGATTTTAACCATAAAACCTATGAACCTATTCCTGAACTGGCAACAGACTGGACTGTCAGTGACGAAGGCAAGATATATCGCTTCCGGATGCGGCAAAACGTCACTTGGACAGACGGCAAGCCTGTCACCGCTCATGATGTGGTATGGGCAGTCCGACGAAATATCAGACCCGAAACAAAATGCCCTTATGCTTATGTGCTGTATATTTTAAAAAATGCCGAACTGATAAACAACGGTGAACTTAAAGATGTCTCAGAACTTGGAGTACGCGCGGTTGATGATTTCATTGTGGAATTTACGCTTGAACATCCTGCCGCGTATTTTCCTGCAATGGTCGGCTTATGGGTTTACCGACCTTTGCCGGGAAGCGTCATCGAAGAACACGGGGAGCAATGGACCAAGCCTGGAAAAATTCAGACCAACGGTTCTTACAGCCTGGCTGCATGGGAAAAAGGCATTGTCATGATCCTGAGAAAAAATCCGGACTACTATGAAGCAAAAAAAGTATCTATTCCTGAAGTGCGATATTATGTACTTCCGGAAAGTTCCATGGGTATGGAGATGTATAAAAATGGCGAACTTGATATTATGGGAAGCAGCTATCTGCGGCTTCCTATGATGGAGTTGCCGAATATTCGGGCGAATCCGGTTTTACACAATGAATATTCACGTGAGCCGATATTTACCACTTATGCTTACGGTTTTAATACCAAACGCCCTCCTGTTGATGATGTCCGTGTTCGGAAAGCCATCGTGGCAGCTATTGACCGTGAACTGATCATTGAAATGATAACCAAAGGTGACGAAGATTCTGCAGCGACTTTCACGCGTCCGCCGATTTTCGGCTCTGTTGACCCTGTGAAAAACCCGGGTATGGGGATAAAACTGAATCCCGAACAAGCAAGAAAATGGCTGGCTGATGCCGGATATCCCGGAGGCGAGGGATTTCCTGAAATCAGTCTCCTGTATAATGCTTCTGAAACCCACAGAACAATTGCCCAGGCGATTCAGGCATCTTTAAAATATCATCTGAACATCGATATCAGACTTGAAGAGAAAACATGGGAAGGCTATGTGGAAGCCATGGAAGACTCGAATACGCCGCATATTTTCCGATTCGGATGGGGTGCTGATTATCCGGATGCGAACAACTTTCTGAATGAGCAGCTCCATCCGTTCCGTTCTGCGAACTATGTCGGCTGGGAGAATATGGAGTTTGCCGAGCTGATGGATAAAGCCGAAGGATATCCTGATCCGAAAGAGAGAAAATCTCTTTATAAACGTGCTGAACAAATTTTATGCGAAGAAGAAGCCGCACTTATTCCGCTTTATTTTGAGATCGCTCATTGCCTGGTAAAGCCCCGGGTAAAGGGATGGTATCACATGGCCTTGGGGGGGCAGCACATTCGCGACTGGTATTTTGGTGAGCGGAGGTAAGCAATCGGTCCGAAGCCGAAACATTTTGCCCTCACTGCCGGAGGGGTTTGCAACCCCGTCCGAAATATTTTGCCCGTTGCCTCACTGCCGGACGGGGTTTGCAACCCCGTCCGAAATATTTTGCCCGTTGCCTCACTGCCGGACGGGGTTTGCAACCCCGTCCGAAATATTTTGCCCGTTGCCTCACTGCCGGACGGGGTTTGCAACCCCGTCCGAAATATTTTGCCCGTTGCCTCACTGCCGGACGGGGTTTGCAACCCCGTCCGAAATATTTTGCCCGTTGCCTCACTGCCGGACGGGG
>JAOZLU010000023.1:24624-27500 GCA_029934695.1 Desulfobacterales bacterium
CCGCCTCAGCTCTGAGCGGAGTGACATGACGGGACACACCATAATTCACCATTCTTATAAACAGGTTCAATCTATGATGAAAAAAAAAATATTGATATGTCTGTCAATCCTATTGGTGGTTATCGGTGTGGCCGCTATTCTCTTATTGCCACAAACATCCCCTTTCAAAAAAAAAGAACACGTTTATATTGCTGTGGCGGGGCCCATGAGAACGACAGCAGGGAAAGCAATGCTCAAAGGAATCAGGCTGTGCCTTGAAAAAAGAGAGAAAGAAGGAAAACTTAAGAATAAAAAAGTAGAATTACTTATTTTTAATGATAAAAATGACAGACGTGCCGCTGTGAATGTGGCTTCCGATATTACAGATGAAAACAAGGCCCTGCTTGTGCTTGGGCATTATTACAGTTCCACTTCCATTGTTGCAGGAGAAATCTATAAAAAAAATGGAATGCCTGCCATCACCGCATCTGGAACGGATATATCTGTCACTCTCGCAAATGACTGGTATTTCAGAGTCGTGCCGAACAATCGTTTTCAGGCAAGTTTCATAGCAAATTATTTGAATAAAGATTTAAAAGAGCCAGCCGCAAGCATTATCGTCAAAAAAGGCAGCTATGGCTCCTTTCTCAGCGAAAGCTTTGAGGAAGCAGCCCGGAAGATTGGAATGGAGATTAAAAAGAAATGGGAAATTGATAAGCACAGTAAGACTTTTGACGATGACCTGAAGAAAATTATCAATGAATTAAGGTCTGTGGATGATCCGGGGGCCCTCTTTTTCGCAACCCACGGTGATGAAGCTGTGAAAATTATCACCTCAATAAAATATCCGGGTACAAAGTACACGATTATGGGCCCCGATGCATTTGCAAACAAATCTTTCAAAGAGCTTTTCCAGAGATATCCGCAGGAACAGTCGGTTCCCGGATATTATTCAGACGGTATTTACGCCGTATCTCCGTTTATGGCGGATACCGCCAATGAAAAAGCTTATGCTTTCAGACAGGAATTTATAAAAAAATATGACGAGGAACCTTCATGGGTGGCTGCCTGTTATTATGATGCCATGAGCGTCACTCTCGAAGCGATTGAAAAAGCTGAAATTGAGGGGGATGAAAAACATATACGGGGAGACCGGAAAAAGATCAGGGAGTTTCTGACAAGTCTGTACAGTTATGAACTTGCAATTGAAGGCGTAAGCGGGCGTATTTATTTTGATCGGCATGGTGATGTTGACAGACCTCTTTCTGTCGGCATCTATGAAAAGCAGCGATTCATTCCGGCATTTTCCCAATATCAGCTCATATCCGGCACCAGGCATATTGAAGATACCTTCAAAAAAGCTCTGCATGGCAATATTATTACGATTGGTGAAAATGTTATGATGAAAACCCGGATCGTATATGCCGGTATTGATATCAATGAAGTCAGTAAGCTGGACATGAAGGAATCAACTTATACCATAGATTTTTATATTTGGTTCCGTTTCCACAGAATGTTTGATGACACTGATATCCAATTTCTGAATTCCGTATATCCGATCAGACTGGGCACACCGATTTTGGAAGAAACTGTAAACGATGTCACCACCAGGGCATACCACCTGAAAGCGGATTTTAAGACAGATTTCGATTTTCATGAATATCCCTTTGATGAGCATCGGTTGCGAATCAGGTTCCGTCATGCCCTTCAAAGAGATAAACTGATTTTCGTTCCTGATTCCCAAGGGTTGCCTCAGTCTGCGGACCCGGGAAAACTCAGAAAAACGAGGTTTGACTCTGTCTCCGGATGGAATATTAATAAAATATCCTGTTACCAGAATATTATAACCAATATTTCCACATTGGGCAGTCCCAAATTTTTTGATTTGCAAAACGCTATTAATTATTCTCAATTTAACGCTGTCATTCAAATTGAAAGAAGAGATTGGAGATTTATTCTTAAAAACTTTTTTCCTGTTATCATAATGATCCTGATTTTATATTTAAAATGCTTTCTCCCGTATGAATATTTCAGTGTCCGCGTGCCGATGTCCATGGCAGTGCTGATAACAAACGCTATTTATCATCTGAAGATTTTGGAGGAGTTGGAGGTAAAATATCTTATAGTCATTGAATATGCTTTTTTCTCTGTATATGTGCTGGTACTGCTATCTGCTCTGACATCCATAAGTGTTTATATCTTGCGTAAACGGGGGGCTGGGAGAAAAATAAAGTTCCTCATCAATGCAGAAAGAATTATCCATCCTTGCGCTGTTTTAGCAGTTGGTTTCTTATTTGTTTATACTTATTATAAATAAAAACTCGTCAGTCATAAGTTCCCGCAAGGGAACTCCGGATATGATTCAAAAAAATGCAGGGTGGTGCAGCGAACCCACCTTATGCAACTCCGAACAAATAATATACACGAAGGCAGATGCAAGCTTGCCTTAATCTCAGTGCTTCCCAGTGTTCATCCGCGAAGGACACGAAGAAGCACGAAGGCAGATGCCAGTCTGCCCTGATCTCAGTGCTTCCCGAAGATGCACGAATGAGAACGGGTCCGATTTCCGGTCAGAAAAACTGAGTCAGAAAGGCCATTTTCAGACGGCCTCTATAATATTATCTTTCGGATCTGTGTGAAAAATAATTTGCCGATAAACAGGAGTCAGGGGAAAAAATATGAAAATAACAGCATTAGGTGTCAATTCCGCATTTGCGACAGGAACGTATGAAGAAGTGATATCCGTGAAGGATGCCTTTGATATTGCGTCAAAAGCAGCAACTTCACGGGGGCTTGCAACCCGATTGCCGAACGGGGTTTGCAACCCCGTCCGAAACATTTATTGCCAAGGATCGGAGAACATTCCGCCCAAGATTGCCGGATATTCTGAAAATATG
>JAOZLU010000928.1 GCA_029934695.1 Desulfobacterales bacterium
ACCCACCTTGATAAACTCAGGTTTAAGTCCGAGGTGAGAAAGGATTTTAAATTAACAAAAGTTATAACATCGCAATTTCAGGCATATGCGTAGCGTCACAATTTGATACCATAACAGAAAAAGATGAAGATCATAAATTATTCCCAGGCGGAGCCGAAAGAGTTTATCGGTGAGACAGTAAAGGGCGTGACCGGACATGTGGCCATCGGCAAGGCAGACGGTGCCGAGAATTTCTGTATGAGAGTGTTTGAACTCTCGGAAAACGGTTACACTCCCCGGCATTCCCATGAGTGGGAGCATGAGATATTCTTCCATTCCGGCAAAGGAGAAGTGTTGTGTGACGAGAAATGGATACCTGTCGAGGCTGGTCATGTTGCGTTTATTCCCGGAAATGAGGAACATCAGATCAGAAATACCGGGGATAATCAGCTTGTTTTTGTCTGCCTGATCCCCTCAGGAGCTCCCGAACTATGACAACCACGGAAAAGAAATACAGAAACCCGCTGGTCACGGCGGATATTATCATTGAGATGGGTTCAGGCATTGTTCTGATTGAGAGGAAAAACCCGCCTCACGGATGGGCCTTGCCGGGCGGCTTTGTGGATTATGGAGAATCGGTTGAAGCATCTGCCGTGAGAGAGGCAAAGGAGGAAACCTCGCTGGATGTCACGCTTGAAGAACAGTTCCACACCTATTCCGAGCCTGGCCGGGATCCCAGACATCACACAGTGACAACCGTTTTCATTGCAAAGGCAGACGGCATCCCAAAGGCAGAGGATGATGCAAAAAATCTGGGGGTTTTCACAGAAGATACGCTTCCGGCTCCCATTGCCTTTGATCACGGGAAAATTATCAGCGACTATTTTCGTTACACAAAAGGAGAATCGAGAAAGGATATTTTTGTTTTTGTGGAAAACTTTTGACCGGGGCAACGTCTCTTCGACTTCATCAATTGTCCATTTTGAAAAGGATTTCATTTTGGAAGTCCTCAGCAACTGCTTTCAATTTTCAACTTTTCACTGTCGATATTGAATAACTGACAGGTATTTTCCCATAACGCATCAGCCAATCGCCCGGGTTCCTCATTTCTGACCTCTGCCAGTTTGAGAAAAACAGATTTCACAAACGCGGGTTCATTGCGCCGGGTGCGATTTTTTTCAGGTGCGGGAGTCAGATAAGGCGCATCTGTTTCAATCAGAATACGGTTCTCCGGAATGGAGGGAACCATCTTCCGCAAGTCAGCCCCGCGGGTTTTGATGGTCAGAATGCCGGTGATGCCGATATAAAGGCCAAGTTCCAGATATTGTTCCAACTCTCTTTTGTTTCCGCTGAAACAATGTACCACGCCTTTTCTGTCACCATTTTTATAATGCACCTTCAGGATTTCAAGAAACCGGCCATCAGAGTCCCTTTCATGGAAAATCAGCGGGAGATTCAGTTCATCGGCAGCTTCCATCTGACGGACAAACCATTTTTCCTGATCTTTCTGAGGGGAAAACATCCGGTTAAAATCAAGCCCGATTTCTCCCCACGCATGAACTTTGGGACTCTTGGCAAGACTCCGGAGAAATTCAAGGGCTGATTCAGAGCATTCTTTTGCAAAATGCGGGTGAATTCCCACCGCGGCATAAAAACCGGTGTGGGATTCTGCCAGCGCAACCGCTTTTTCTGAACGCTTTTTGTCAATGCCTGCGATCATAAGTGCAACAACGCCAGCATCATGCACACGTTTTATCACTTCATCAATATCTTTGCCATAAGACCGGTCATCCAAATGACAATGGCTGTCGAACAACTTCATTATTAATCATCTCCTAACTTTTAGGGAAAATAAGGGAGCATCAGATAAACAATATCCCATTTTGCAGAGCAAATTTGCAATCTTTCTTTTCTTTGTGGTCTTTGTGCCTTTGTGTGGGGTCATAAAAATATTTCACACAAAGCCACAGAGAACACAGAGGGACGTAAAAGTCTTTTCTTTGTGATCTTTGTGCCTTTGTGTGGGGTCATAAAAATATTTCACACA
>JAOZLU010000929.1 GCA_029934695.1 Desulfobacterales bacterium
ATGAGCTGGAGGAAGTCTTTGCATGGTCGTTCACCACTGAATCCGTGCCGGACACGGAACCGCCGACAGTCAGTTCCGTCAGTCCTGAAGATGGCAAAGAAAATGTGTCCGTACACACAGTGATCGCCGCCGTGTTTTCCGAACCTGTGAAAGCTGAGACACTTACGGAAGAGACGTTCCTGATGTCTGATGAATTGGGGAGTGAGACAGACGGAACAGTGGCTTACGACGAGACGACCCGGACGGCGACGTTCAGACCGGAAAGCCTGGATTACAGCACTGGCTATGTTGCAAAAATCACCGACGATGTCACGGACCTTGGTGGAAACACTTTGGCGGGAGCCTTCGAGTGGTCATTCATCACAGAAACTGAATCGGACACTAGACCACCAACAGTTGTTTCCACAAGCCCTGAGGACAACGCAGCCGGAACGGCTCCGGATTCTGCGGTCACGGCGATCTTTTCCGAGCAGATAGAAGCTTCGACGCTTACGGATGAGACGTTTCTTGTATTCGACGATTCAGGCAACGAGGTGATCGGAACGGTGACATACAACGATGCAAATATGACAGCGACATTTGCCTCTGTCCAATTGTATTATGACACTGCTTATACAGCCACAATCACCGACGACGTGGCCGACCTTGCCGGAAATACCATGCAGGACGCTTTCGAGTGGTCATTCACCACAGAACCCGAATCTGACAACAGCCCCCCGGATATTCCCTTTGCAATCAGTCCGTATGACGGCACCGTATTTGTCGAGGGGCCTGTGACACTTGAGGCAAGCGTCTTTTCTGATCCTGAAGGGGACAGCCATGCAGAAACCCGCTGGATGGTGAGAAGAGCAGACAGGACATATCATTGTTCGGACTGTGACCCCTCATTTGATTTTATGACGACATCCGGCGACCTCTCAACGCATACTGTCACAGACCTTGGTCCCGGCCTGGAATATGTGTGGAAAGTCGGATACAAAGATGCGGGGAGCAGAACCTTTTCATGGTCAGACGAATATGTTTTCAAAATAGGCATCTCCGAAACAGATATGAATGTGCGAATCCATCCTGGAACAGAAAGGGCTGATTACAGAATGGTCTCATTCCCTTTGCTGCCTGATGATCCTTCATGTGTCGGTCTGTTCGGCGATGAGATGGGCGGACACTATAACCGGGACAATTTCAGAATAGGAACATACCATCCTGAAACCAGTGATTATGTCGAATGCGGCAATCTGAAAGTCGAGCCGGGGAAAGCGGTCTGGTTTCTGGCCAGGGACGGCCTCGACATAGCAGTCAGCGGCATTCCGGTAAGCGTGAATCATGATATTGATGTGAAACTCGAAAACGGATGGAACATGGTCGCCTGTCCCAACAAGGCCGAATATATATGGGATGATGTGCTGGTGTTGCAACACAATGATGACGGCACGATTAAGAAAGGCCCCATGCCCGTATTTTTCGGGAACAATGATTTGGTTGACAGGAAACTGTGGAGATGGGAAAAAGGAACATACATCTATTATGATTCCCAGGGACTGTATGAAAATGAATTATATGAGGCTGATCCGGATCCTTTCATGAAGCCATACAAAGGCTACTGGGTAAAAGCGGAGCAGAAGAATGTTTCTCTGAGGTTCCCCCAAGATTCGCAAACGGAATCGGGTGGCCTGACAGCACAGATTCATCGTCGGATTTCAAACTTCAGGTTTCACGTTTCGAGATTCAAGTTTTCCAGAGAAGCCATTGCCAATTCCGCTGATGATTCTCCGCCAAGTCCCATGGGCGATATCAGCGTAAGTCTGACAAATGAAGATGGCTCTTCGAGAATAGAGGCCGGAGGCAGTTGCTTTATTGACACAGCAGCTTCCAACTCGCCATTGCAGCCGAATATTATAGATATCTTCTTGCATAAGGTATTCCACAAATGATACCCATTTTTTCCTTCCTATTTCCTTAAGTAGTTGTTGTCAACAGAGCCTGTCCGCGGACAACAACTACAGGGAAAGCGGATAAGAAAAGGAAT
>JAOZLU010000325.1 GCA_029934695.1 Desulfobacterales bacterium
CAGGAATATATAAAACTCCCACAAGACTGATAAACACAACGGCAATCAATGAGCAGTTAAAGTGGGAACTGATTTGCAGGTGGGGAGCTTAGGAATGCTGACTGGTCCCGCGGGATTGACAGCATCCCGCGGGACCTGATTCGGATTTGTCAATCCCAATTGAGCAGATGGGAAAGTTTTAAGTTGTGTTATCGTAAAAATTATTGTAAAATTAAAAATTATGAAGAGGAAATTTATGACAAAAAGATAATGTTTGAGAATTTTTTGAAAGAGCGCATATTATGCTGGTTAATCTTCAAGGCCAAATTGAACGCATCACATATACCAACGAGGAAAACGGCTACACCATTGCCAGGCTGAAGGTCTATGGGCAGCGGGACCTGATCACTGTGGTGGGAAACCTCATGGCTCCGACACCCGGGGAAATTCTCAAAATGAAGGGCGAGTGGATCAGTCATCCCAAGTACGGGGAGCAGTTCAAGGTTGTTTTTTATAATACTGCTGTTCCGGCCACTGTCTATGGTATCCGAAAATACCTGGGGTCCGGGCTGATCAAAGGTGTCGGGCCTAAGATTGCCGAGCGTATTGTGGCCAAATTCGGTGACGGCACGCTGGATGTCATTGAGGATAAAATTGAAACCCTGGACCAGGTGGAGGGCATCGGGAAAAAGCGCATTGCCATGATCCGGAAAGCCTGGGAGGATCAGAAGGAAATCCGGGAGGTGATGCTTTTTCTCCAGACCCACGGAGTCAGTTCCGGTTATGCCACCAAGATTTTCAAGCAATATGGAAACGATGCCATCGCGGTGGTGCAGGAGAATCCCTACCGTCTTGCCATGGACATTTTCGGGATCGGCTTTATCACCGCGGACAGCATTGCGGAAAAACTCGGATTTGCCAAAGATTCCCCGCTGCGGGCCGAGGCCGGGATACTGTATGTGCTGCATAAGCTTTCAGATGACGGCCATGTCTATTATCCGTATGAACCGCTGATAGAGAAATCCCGGGAAATCCTTGACATTGAAAGGGAAGTTGTTGCGGATGCGGTTGCCAGGTGCGTTGCAGACAAAAAAATCGTGATTGAGGACCTGAACGAAGACCTTGAAGAGTTCAGGGAGAACAACAAAGCGGTTTATCTTGCCAAGTTTCACACTTGCGAAACCCGGATTGCCATCCGCCTGAAACTGCTGATAAGGGTTCCCAAATCTGTCCGGCAGGTGGATTCGGAAAAAGCGGTTGAATGGGTGCAGCAGCAACTGTCCATCACTCTGGCAGAAAAGCAGACTGAAGCTGTGAAATGCGCGCTGGAAAGCAAGGTCATGGTCATCACCGGCGGGCCTGGGACCGGCAAAACCACCATCATCAATGCGGTGCTGAAGATTTTCTCCAAACTTGATGTGAGAATCATGCTGGCCGCGCCCACCGGCAGAGCTGCCAAACGAATGACCGAGACCACAGGTCATGTTGCAAAAACCATTCACCGTCTGCTGGAATACAGCATTGCCAAAGGCGGTTTTCAGAAAGACAATGACAGGCCCCTGAACTGCGATCTGCTGATTGTGGATGAGGCATCCATGATTGACACGATTCTGATGCATCATCTGCTCAAGGCCATTCCTCACGGAGCCACGTTTATTCTCGTGGGGGATGTGAATCAGCTGCCTTCGGTGGGCGCGGGAAATGTTCTCAATGATATTATTGAGTCAGGCACTGTCCCTGTGAAGGAACTGAATGAGATATTCCGTCAGGCAAAAGAAAGCCAGATCATCATCAACGCGCACAAGATCAATGAAGGCATCATGCCATATTTCAACCCTGATCTGCCAAAAACTGACTGTTATTTCATTCAGCAGGAAGACCCGGAAAAGGTGCTGGATATTATTATAAGACTTGTGAGAGATCGTATTCCCGGACGCTTCGGTTTTGACACGGTGAACGATATCCAGGTGCTGACACCTATGCATAAAGGCATCGTGGGGGCCGGAAACCTCAATATGGAGTTGCAGAAAATGCTGAATCCGGGAGAAGGCGGCGTGGCACGGGGCGAGCGGTCTTACCGGGTCAGCGACAAGGTTATGCAGATTAAGAACAATTACGACAAGGAGGTCTATAACGGAGATATCGGGAGAATCACCCGCATCAGTTCGGAGGACAAGGAAGTGATCATCACGTTTGACAGGCGGGAGGTGACATACAATTTTGCTGATCTGGATGAGATTGTTCTGGCCTATGCTGTTTCCGTGCATAAATCCCAGGGGTCTGAATATCCCGCGGTGGTGCTTCCCATCCTCACCCAGCATTTTATTCTCCTGCAGCGCAATCTGATTTATACGGCGGTGACGCGGGGGCGGGAACTGGTGGTGATGGTTGGGACGAAAAAAGCTCTGGCGATTGGTGTGAAAAATGATAAGACACAGAAGCGGTTTACTTATCTCAAGCATCGGCTGGGTTGATTTGAAACATAAGAAAAGGCATATTCTGTGAAACAGATATGGAAGAACTCATTTTTTTTATTGACAAATATTTTCTTGGATCATATGGATTCAATTTCCCATAGTCCGGTAGCTCCCCGGGTTAAACCAATCCCCGGCACACCACCCCTCAAAGCATCCGCCAGATTCCTCGCCCCACCCTACAACCCCGGATTTTTTTATGTGCGGACACATCCGGCAAAACCATGAAACTCACCGCCAGTCCCAATATCCATATCAGCAGTCTGCCCATTTTCTCATCCTCCGAACCAGTTCCCCCGCTTAAAATTCATCCGATTTCCCCAGTAAAAATCTGAAAACAGAAAATCATATCGGAAATTGTCAGAATATGCAACCCGTAATTTTACATTTCCACCACCGACTTTCTGAAACCGGTGATCATTTTCAGTCAGACCTGAAAGTTGTTATCGACATATTTTTAATGAAATTCAGAAGAGATTATAATAATTCAAAATTTTCATGCGATTGCCCTGCAATAAGAATAGTGAAAGTCCGCGTCTGCTTACTGTAAAGCAATTTTGCAGATTGCTTCCCGGCAGATTGAAAATTTGCCCCACGGTGCAGGACTTTTTGCATAATTTACGGGGAAAATGGAAAGGCACGAAAACGCAGAAATATATTTTTCCTGATATCATCTTTTATGTGATCGAAATATGCTTATATTAAAATAATATTAATATTATATCCAAGAAAACCTCAAATAAATCTGCTTAATCATTTTTAAAAAATTTTCCCGACAAAATCAGGGTTTTCCTGATTGACTAATGGTTCTGTATTCAGATATAAAGCAATTTGTTTGGGCGGTTTCAGTTCTGAAGGATTGTTTCATTTGTCAATGTGACAGCCTGAAGCTTGGGGCCGTAAATATATATTTTGACATAGGAGGTTGGTGTAATGGCAGAGGGAATTGTGAAGTGGTTCAGTGACAAAAAAGGCTTCGGCTTCATTGAACAGGAAGAGGGGCCCGATGTGTTTGTCCATCATTCGGGGATCAATGCATCCGGTTTCAAAACCCTGAGCGAGGGTGACAGAGTGACCTTTGAGGTGGAACAGGGACCCAAGGGACCTGCTGCGGCAAATGTGACCAGAATTTAGAATTGTTTAAATAGAAAGGCATCTCCTCAGTATGAGGTGGATGCCTTTCTTTGTTTGAGTAAGGGCAATTTTTTTCTGTCCGGCCAAAAATTTTTATTATTATAGGCAGGATAGCTGAAAATTTATGGCATAGTACTTAACAGCCATATTTTCGATCAATATGCACAGATCAATAATTTCAACAGGTTGCATGACCGTTTTACACTTTTTGCTTTGAACTTTTCACTCTCAATTTCCAATATATCTGCAAACATCTGATTTTAAAGAAATCAGTGATCTGGTTAACCATCGTCTGCCAGCACTCCCATTTTCTCTTTTCCCTTGACACAGAAACCGCGTTCTTTTATTTTGTAAGGGAAAATTTCACATGGTTTTTTTACAAGGAGGTGTATATGTACCAAATTACAAAACAGTCCATGATTTTTTTTGTGATCGCGGCCGTGGTCTTTGTTCCCTTTGCCGCAGCTCTGGCACAAGACCAGGGAGAAGAAGAAAGCAGCAGCACCGGGCAGATGACATTTGACCTGCTGCTTATCCGGCCCTTTGGAATGCTTGCCACATTGCTGGGCTCCGCCGCGTTCCTTGTTTCCCTGCCTTTTTCAGCTTTGGGAGGAAATGTTGAACCCGCTTATGAAAAAATGGTCGTAGCACCTGCCTTATACACATTTGACAGGCCATTAGGTTCTTTTTAGTCCGGAGTTCCGGTGTTTAGCCTTTTGTGTTTGTTCACTCGACAGACACCAAACTCGGATCCCTCCAAACCCGAATCAGATTTAATATAAAACACCTGTTTACAGGACAAAAAAATATGGAATGGGCGGCCCCGGCTTTTCATGGAATCTGCCGACACTTCCGATGCCGGAAAAAGCCGGGTTTCTTTCCCTTCCCATTTTTTTGTCCTGTACACAGATAAAACACTTAAATATATGCAACAAGGAGACCGCTGTGTCAGTACATATTGTAAAGCACCCGCTGATCAGCCATAAGCTGGGGCTTATGCGCAGAAATGATGTGTCAACAAAAGATTTTCGGGATCTTGCTTCCGAAATTGCCCGCCTGCTCACTTATGAAGCCACCAAAGATTTGAAAACCGAAACACGAACCATTGAAGGATGGGCCGGAACAATCACGGTTGAACGGATAAAAGGTAAAAAGATAACCGTTGTGCCGATTTTGCGGGCAGGTCTCGGAATGATGGACGGAGTTCTTGATCTCATCCCTTCCGCCAAAGTCAGTGTTGTCGGCCTTTATCGGAACGAGGAGACCTTGAAACCAGTTCAATATTATGTAAAAATGACCGGAAAAATGGAAGAGCGCATAGCATTGATACTTGATCCCATGCTGGCCACCGGGGGAACTCTGGTCGCCACAATTGATCTGTTGAAAAAAGCCGGTTGCACCTATATAAAGGGACTCTTTCTGGTGGCCGCACCTGAAGGCATCAAAAAAGTGGAAAACGCTCATCCGGACGTTGAAATCTATGCGGCGGCAATGGATGAAAGACTGAATGATATAGGATATATATTGCCCGGTCTTGGAGATGCCGGGGATAAAATTTTCGGAACGAAGTAGAAGCTGGATGTTGGATATTTGATGTTGGATGTTGGAAACTTGAGCTTCAAACATCAAACATCCAGCATCAAACATCATCAAAGGAATTTTTTTATGAGTCATGACCTCTCATCCCCGGATTATAATTTTCGTTTAAAGGACAGTCTGGTCGGTGCTCAGATGCTGTTTGTGGCATTTGGCGCGCTGGTTCTGGTTCCGCTTCTCACAGGGCTGGACCCAAATGTGGCACTCTTTACAGCCGGAGTCGGAACCCTTATTTTCCAATTTGTCACCAAAGGGAAAGTCCCTATTTTTCTTGCCTCATCTTTTGCTTTTATTGCGCCCATAATTTATGGGGTGGAAACGTGGGGCATTCCAGGCACTTTATGCGGCTTGGCAGCAGCAGGTGTCCTCTATATTATTCTGAGCTTACTGATACAATGGAAGGGGAGTGGCATTGTGATTAAAATTCTTCCCCCCATTGTCACAGGCCCGGTGATCATGGTCATCGGACTGATTCTGGCTCCTGTTGCCGTTCATCTCGCTATGGGAAGGACCGGTGACGGATCGGCTGTCCTGGTTCCGGAAAAGACAGCGATTTTCATCTCCATGGCATCCCTTGGCACAACCGTTCTGGTGTCGCTTCTGGGCAGGGGAATGCTTAAGCTGATTCCCATCCTCTCCGGTATCCTTGCAGGCTATATCCTCTCCGTCCCCTTAGGTCTCGTTGATTTTACGCCTGTATTCAGAGCACCGTGGATAGCTCTGCCGAATTTTGTCTTTCCGGAATGGAACTGGCAGGCCATCCTCTTTATTGTACCGGTGGCCATTGCCCCGGCAATCGAGCATTTCGGTGATGTGGTTGCCATCAGTTCCATTACCGGAAGAAATTACATAGAGGAACCGGGGATCCATCGCACAATGTTGGGCGATGGCATTGCCACGTCATTTGCATCATTTATGGGAGGACCTCCGAATACCACCTATTCCGAAGTCACCGGAGCAGTGACTCTGATCAAAGTTTTCAATCCAGCCATTATGACATGGGCCGCCATTTTTGCCATTGTTCTCGCGTTTGTCGGCAAAATGGGAGCTCTGCTTCAGACCATCCCCACGCCAGTCATGGGCGGCATCATGCTTCTGCTTTTCGGAGCAATTATGGTTGTGGGACTGAACAGCCTGGTAAAGGCGGGTCAGGATCTCACGGAGCCTCGCAACCTGTCCATTGTTGCCCTGATCCTGGTCTTCGGAATCGGCGGGATGAGCTTTTCCGCAGGCGAATTTACCATTAAGGGGATAGGGCTTGCGGGACTGCTGGGGGTCTTTCTGAATCTGGTTTTGCCGGGAAAAAAATCGTAGTTCCGCCTTCAGGCAGGCAAAAATTTTCCGGGATTTTTCTCTGGGAAAAAAGCTTTCACAGACCGCGGATGAACACAGATGAACGCGGATGAGCGGCAGCCGTCCGCGTTCATCTGCGTTTATCCGCGGCTCACAATAGAAAAACTGTTCCTCATAAGCAGAGACCTGAAAACATATGGCCAAGTACTTACTTAGGCGATTTCCGGAAAAGGATATCCCGCCCTCTGTGTGCAGAAAAGATCACACAAAGGCACAGAGGACACAAAGGCAAATAAGACGGACGGTTTTCAGGACAGGGAAAGACCGGACAGCCCGGATATTCATTCCTGGAAATCACCTTAGCTCATATCCACATCTTCAGCAAACTTGGCCACATAGTCATCCACAGGATTCGTCAGCAATTCACAATTCACCATTCATTTTCCTGAGTTCCTCGGGTTTCATGGTAAAACTGTGCTGATCCTCCGGGAAACTTCCGCTTTCCACATCGGCCTTGAATTCGGCGATGGCTGAAGATATCGTATCGCTGATTTTTACATACTGTTTTACAAACTTGGGTGTAAAACGGTCGAATAATCCCACCATGTCATGCGTCACCAATACCTGCCCGTCACAGTCAGCACCAGCACCAATGCCGATGGTTGGGATTGAAATGGCCTCTGTCACCATTTTCGCTATGGGAGCCGGGATGGCCTCCAATACCAGTGAAAAGCATCCGGCATCTTCAAGTGCTCTGGCATCTTCTATCAGTGTACGGGCAGCATCTGCGCTTTTCCCCTGAACCTTGAAACCGCCCAGTGCTGATGCTGTCTGGGGAGTAAGCCCGATGTGTCCCTGGAGCGGAATCCCCGCTTTGACAATGGCCGCTGCCACAGGGACCATGCTCTTCCCGCCTTCCAGTTTGACACAGTCAGCCTTTCCTTCTTTCATAAATCTGTTGGCATTTTCAACCGCCTTCTCTGTTGAAACATTGTATGATCCAAAGGGCATATCGCCCACCACCACAGATCTTTTCACCACGCCTGTCACCGCTTTCACATGGTGAATCATCTCATTCATGGTGACAGATACCGTGTCTTTATAGCCCAGAACAACCATCCCCAGAGAATCTCCCACAAGAATGATGTCTATGCCCGCCTGATCAACCAGAAGTGCCCAAGGATAATCATAAGCAGTAAGCATGGATATCTTTTTGTCGCTGCCTTTTCGGGTCTTGATATCCAAAACAGTCAGTTTTTTTTGTTCCATCTGTCCTCCTCAAATAAATAACAAACATCCAACATCCAACATCCAACATCCAACA
>JAOZLU010000326.1:0-1911 GCA_029934695.1 Desulfobacterales bacterium
TTCCGCTTTTGTCCGCATCCAGGGCAAGGCTGATGCAGCTTTCGACATCCATTCCTGCTGACATTTTCAATATAAGAATGGCACCGCTCAGATCATTGGCGTTTCCTTCTATTTTCAGACTGCCGCTGATTGTGTTCACGTCCGCCTGCAATGCCGAAGTGGCAAAGTCCCGGCTGTAGGTGTCGTTCAGACGCACGCTTGTCAGTGTGAGAGGAGAGACGCTGCTTTTTGAAACATCCGGCTGGACAGTGAACTCCACTTCGACCAGAGCGCCTGATCCTCCGGGCAGAGTGCTGACTCCTTTTGTACTGAGCGAAATTCTGACCTGTCCCGCCCCGACTTTGAAATCCAGATCACAGCTTTCCGTGATCGAAGTGGTTCGGACATTTGTCGCGGTTACAAGGTTCGGATCATAATTCAGAACGATGTCCGCACCTGCCACATCCTTTGCATCACTGATATGAACAGGAATCCGGATGCTTCCGCAGGCGGACACTGAGAGATTGTCAGGAACGCTTATATTCACCGAAGACGCTCTGGAAAACTTTCGTTTCCTTTCAGAAGCTGGCGGAGCCAGTTCTTCCGTTGCCGCTATCCGCGTACATATAATCACATCGTTGGACCGGATGCGTCCGTCGCCGCTTGCGTCGCCGATGTTCAAGAGCTCTTCGGTGAGTTCCGAGTTTCCTGTGGCAAGGCTCAGAAGGAAGGCAACATCGCCGGAATCCACACCGCCGTCCCCGTTCAGGTCACAGAGGATGTTCTCTGAGCTCACTGTAAAAATACCGATGTCGTTCAGATCAAGGGTGAACGCATTCGGATCAGGATCGGCGCAGTCGTACATTGAGGTTCCGTCAACCTGAAACTTCAGTTCTGAGGAATCTCCCTCGCTTCCCTTCACATTAAAATTCAGCCAGAAAAGCGTCCCCTCTCCGTTGAGCGGTTCATCCCCGGAGCCGGCTGCAAGAACAGCTTTGACCACACCGCTGTCATTAACCCTGTAATCCCATTTGTATGCTGAGGAAAGCGGTGATCTTTCAATGCCTGTCGCCTCAAGCACATTCTTATCATAAGTCACATAAATGTTCAGCCCGCATAAGGCAAGGCTGTCGGCATTGGCAATGTTCACCTGAAGTCTGACCGGGGTGTTCCCGTTGCCCCTGACATCAGGAATGAACAGCTTCAACTGCCCGAACACAGCGGATGCCACTTCTGAACAGTCACTTTCGTTGCCGAAGGTGTCCACTGTCTTCAGACAATAGTAATACGTCACACCCGCACTGAGAGCGGAAGTCTCCACATAATCCTCTCCTGTCACCGGATCAGTGGTGATCCGGGTCCAGGGACCGGCATCTGATTCGGAACGATACACATTGTAGCCCTCAATATGGGCGCTGGTGCTGGAATCCCAGTGCAGCCGGACTGAATTCACACCGGATCGGGCCTCAGGGTTTGCGGGAGGCGTGGGAGGATCAGATATGACTGTTATCTCGTGATAGCTCAGATTGTTTTCCTCGTCACTTTCAGTGACCTCACCGTCTGCGTCTGCTCTGAACAAAAGATACCAGGTTCCCGGAGATGTGCCGGAGGGTATTGTCAGTGCGGCTGTCTTCGAATTTGTCCCGCTGGCTGGCAGACCGTCCACAGATCCGGTTCCCAGCAGCGTGTCGCCTGAATTATAAACTGCATCGGCTGACAGGTCATATCTTATTATGGTACTTGTCGCTGATGAAGCGTCTCCCTGATTTATGACATCACAGGAAACAGAGATTTCCGACCCCGCCTTTAATGATGTCGGGGTTGCGTTCTGGTTCTGGATGATCAGATCAGGTGCGGTTCCTCCTGCTCCGTTTATGAATGTCACTGCTCCGTTTGTGAGTGATGTGTCTATTACAGGATAAACTCCCGGGG
>JAOZLU010000326.1:2011-7794 GCA_029934695.1 Desulfobacterales bacterium
ACAATTGACTTGTCAGTTGGATCAACAACTCCGTCACCGTTCACGTCGCAGATTATTTCAGATGCTTCAAATGTCACTGCTCCGTTTGTGAGTGATGTGTCTATTACAGGATAAACTCCCGGGGTATCCGGGTCCGATCCGTACAGGAGATCAACCGCCTCTCCGGAATAACCGGCCCCGGCAGTATTCAGGACGGTATTCGAGACACTGATATCATAAGTTCCCGACGATGCGCCCTCCTTTAATCTGAAAGAGAGTGCAAACAGAACATCCCCGCTGTTCTGTGCGTTCTGCGAACCCGTACCCGCAATCATCGTTTTTCCTGCGGCTTCGTCAGTATTGGATTCGTATGCCGAAAAAAAGTCTGTCTCCACAGCGGTCAGAATGACCGCGGAACTGTCATATCCGATTGTGAAAACGGCGCCGGCAATACCGCCTGCATTGTTCCCTCCTGCTGTGACAGGGACCGTGATCTCGTCATCCGTATTTCCGGTGCCGGTACCGACCGCCAGGGCCGTGCTGCCTGAGAAGGCGATTTGCATTCTTGATCCGGACAGCATTTCATCAATGTAGATCGCCTCTTCCATGCCGATTCTTCCGTCACCGTTCATGTCGGCACTCACATCCGCAAATGGAGATGATGCGCCGGCCAGTATCTGAAGAACAATTGACTTGTCAGTTGGATCAACAACTCCGTCACCGTTCACGTCGCAGATTACCTGAGCAGAGACACCTCCTGAACAGGCAGTAAAAATAAAAACAACTCCCCAAAATACCAATGCCTTTTTGAATGCTCTCATTTTATCCTCCTTTGTAAAAAAATTTGTTTATGGGATCACTTGTCGTGCATAACCGCCTAACTTCGGATTGCCGACGATAAATCGCAGAAATGTATCCCTGTTCAATAACAGTCTTACAGCATATATTCCTCAGCGTCAATCATTTTATCGTTCCCTTCCCGATTTGTCAGGTTACAGATATGCACCTTTATCGTCCTGGAATCCCCCCAGTTCTCCATGAACGTCCAACCCGCAGGCGGCGTTCCGAGTTCTGCTGATTCAAAATTCTCAGATATGGAAGCATACGAACCTGTCGGGAAAAAGATTGCTGTGACGAGTCCGATGATTCCTGCCATTGCCAGAGCCTTCATTGTTGCTTTGTTGCGCTTTTTCATTTCGTACCTCCTTAATGTTTTTGCATAAAAGTTATAATCCGCCCGCTTGGACTGACCAGATACATGCCGCTGTCCGGTGTTTTGGATATTTGCCAAAGTGCAACTTTGGCACTCCGGATATTTGTCCACTCCGGATATTTGATTTGATTATTTTTCCAATCGCTCATGCCATACTTTTGAAGAATTTCTGCCAATTGACCGGATGCTCTCAGTTCCTTCATGCCCTGATCCAGAATACGGGCATAGACTACTGATTTAGGATTTTCAGGGGAAAAGCTGATGTAATGGGGCGTGGACGCGAGTCTTCCGGCGATTTCCATGCGTTCATCAAGATTCAGGCCGATTTTCGCTCCGTAATATCGGGCTGTGTTCATCTCGGTGAGACAGCTATCTACGCGTTTCCGCAGGAGCATTTGAATGCCGACCTCAAGCGGATCTTCTCCGTAGATCATCTGCACCGCGGGACTGCCCGTGGTTTCCAGATAATGGTTGACATCCTTCTCCTCCCATGTGGCTCCGGGAAAGCTTGCCAGTTTTATGCTTTTCAGGGAGTCCAGCCCCTCGTATCTCCATGTCTCCCCTTTTCTGACCAGAAAAACCCCTTGGATCATGGCGTTGGGGATTTTCGGCATGAGCAGTTTCTCCGAGTCGTTGGGATTGGAAATGGCGAGCGCGTCATAGGTGCCCTCTTCCGTTCCCCGAATGGCACGATTGAAGGGAACCACTTTCGATACGACCGTGTGGCCCGCGTCCCGGAATATCCGCTCCGCGACATCCACCATGAAGCCTTTCTTCCCGTCCGTTTCCGGATCGCAGTTGTAGGGACACGCGTTCATCGCGGCCATTTTGATGGTGTCGGCATGCGCGCCGATCAGGAATGAGTGCAACAAACCGGCAAAGATCGCCATTGCCAGAATTTTCATTGCCATTTTGAGCTTCGTCATTTCAGTTCTCCTTTGGTTTTGGATAAAGCTTGTCATTTATCAGACTCCCCTTATTCTTATTGGGGAATTCAAACCGAGTAGCTGCGCTGTTGAATCCCCCGAATCTCTTGCAATCAGTCCGTTATTATTCCCGCGACAATCTGCAGCGCACGGATGGCCTCTGCCAAGCCTACTCTGGTGTCTCCGTCGATGTCCTGCATGTTCACGATGGTCTGCGTCGCGCAGGACAGGCTGATCGGTGGCATCACCGAAATCTGTCCCTGGGTGACGGTCACCTTGGTTGTGACCGACCCCAGATACTCCGATTCAAATCTGATGTCATGCCTGCCTGTCGGCACATTGACAAGGGTGTATTGGCCCACCGCGTCCGATACGGCCGATCTTCCCTGCACGGTGACCGTCGCGCCTGCCACATTCACGGGATGACCCGCCACATGGGTCACAACCTGTCCGCTTATGATTCCGAAAGCCCCTGTTTCCGACTTGGGAACAGCTCTCACACTGACGGTGAGCAGAGGATTGTCAGGATCGTTGCTCCCTATGGAGATCGTAGCGGTATCCTCCGGTTCCGGAACCTCGCTCCAGTCGGATACTGACACGGCGACTTCCTTTTTTTCTCCGGGAGAAATGGAAGATATGTTTTGAGGCGCATATGCGAGCCAAGATTTGTCAGCAGATATGCTGACATTCAGATCGCCGGTTCCCGAATTTTCTATTACGAAGGTAAGCTTATCCACATCGCCTTCTTCCGCGGTGTGGGCTCCGGAAGCCGTGCAGGCGTATCCTCCGAACTGCACGTCGTCGGTGATGTCATCGTATGCGATCCGGAAATAACCGTCTTCGCCCCATCCGGGTCCCCAACTGTTCTTTGCCCTGAAATATTGCCCGTCATCGTTGTATCCCACGACCAGAACCGCGTGTCCCCGGTTTTCTGGGATAGCGTTCCCCTCGTAATCGTAAATCCCGCTTTTGTAAGCGGAGAAAGTACCGTCATCCGGCACAAGCATGGAAACCAGAACCGGTCCGGTCTGCAACAGATATTTCAGATTGCTGACGGTTTCCTCATCCGGGACTCCCCATTGTCCGTAAGTATCATGCGTGTCCACTTTGACCACAGATGACGGGGAGGCGCACTGATTTTCGCAGTTTCCGTTCTCTGCTATGTACGGATGGCAGTCTTCCGGAGGAAGTCCATTGTTTTGGATGTATTCCAGCGCATATCCGTACCATCCCGATCCGCATCCGTTTGATTTGGAAACACATGAAACCAGAACCTGTTCCGAAAGATCATCTCTGTTTCCCAGGTTTTCAGTCAGGGCCGCGGCCGCGAAGGCCCAGCAGGAACCGCAACCTCTCTGGTTTTTCACAGGGCTGTCGTTGCCACTCCAATCCTCTGATTTTGCCAAATCCTGCCTGTGATAGCTGAATCAGGGCTTACGATTCCGCCAATGTTTTACAACTGTATGGGGGATAACAAGCCCTTTGCCTTTTTCATCCATGATCTCCGCGCTGGCAACATTCTGAGCATAGAAAGCCTGAGAACGATCTTCCGTATCTTCATATATTTCAAGAAAATTGGGGCGAAAACTGATTTGAGGTTCGTTTTTCGCGACAAACACAGCCGTGACGGCCATCTCATCCTCCATTGTCAAGGTGATTTCTGGCTGATTTCCGGTGACATCGCCGGTCCAGTGATCGAATGCGTATCCTGAATCCGGAACAGCGGTGAGGGAGACATGGCTTTCGCAGTTGTATGAGAGACTGTGCGGATCCCTGCTGACAGTTCCGTTGTCCGCTGTGATACTCAGGGTATATCTTTTTGGCGCGAAGTTTGCCGTGACTGATTTGTCCGCATCCATTGTGAGCGTACACGCGGGAGAAGTGCCGGAGCAGTCGCCTGACCAGCCGGTGAAATCATGGCACTCGGCAGGAGTAGCTGTGAGTGTCACTGTCTCATTGTTCTCATACTCAGACTTGTCAGGAGAGCGGGAGATGGTGCCGCCGGAACTGGGAGAAACAGAGATGATCAGTGTGTGAGATTCAGATGAGCCTTCTGTGTAAAGCCCCTGAATTTCGGATTCGGAGAGAACACGATCATAGAGGCGTAGATTATCAAGATAACCCTGGTAGTTCCGAATAGTGCTGGTTCCACCAAAATAATCGTGACTTTTAAATGTCCCCATAAAAAGATTTCTGTATGGTTCAGTCCATCTGATCGGGCCTGAACTATAATGGGTGGTCCTTACATCGAGCGAGGCATCAATTTCTCCATCGATGTAAACATTGCTATAAACACCATCCCATGTGACAACAACATGATGCCATTGACCATCATTGACTCTTGTTTCTGACTCCACCCCGAAATTGCCAGTGGATCGCGTAAAGTTGTTGGCAATTATACCTCCTCCCTCAGATTGCTTCACAAATACACTGTATCCATTGGCATCCACAGATGAATGGTGATAATTTGATGAGAACACAGAGGAATCTTCATACTGATTCGTATTCAGCCAAAATGAGACCGAATAGTAAGCCGGGCGTAAAGCTGAATGAGTTTGAATTTCAATGTAATCATCAACTCCGTCGAAACTTACGCTCTTTCCTCCGAGATATGTAATTCCGCCGTATTCAATGCCGTGGTTCCCGTTCCCGCTTTCATCCCTGGCATTGCCGTTGAAAGGATAATAAGCGACGAGTCCGTTGTCCAGATCCCGAACAGCATAAACCTCAAACTCCATCAGATCCAGTCCCTCTCCGCCCGCGCCGCTGCCCACATAGAACAGTCGCAGAAAGCGGTAATCGCCTGCGATGTCAAAGTTGGTCCAGGAACCGTCTGTGTTCACCCTTGTCCTGCCAATCAGATTTGAGTAAGTGATCCCGTCCTGGGATCCTCTGATCTCAATCTCCTTCCAACTGATGACAGCTTGCCAGAAAACGCTGATTCTGCTGACTGGCTGTACGGATCCGAGATCGGCTTCCCACCACATATCGGGATCACGGTCAAAACTATGCGTACCTGCCGAGTGATAGCCTACGGAGATGTCTAAGTCAATGGCATTCATGGGGTCATGGTTGTCCTCCCACTTGGCATTGGCCTCTATGATCTCCAGTTTTTCACCCGAAGTGATGACATCCAAAGAGACGTTGTCAAAATAGGATGCGACATTGCCGTTGTTGTCTCCGTATAAAGAGATGTCACTTCCCCAGCCGCCGCTTTCATCCAGGGTGACCGCGATATTTTTGAGTTCATATTGGTCGATTGTCAGAGATATGGTTCCGTCTGCCCGGTCAAGCGACATATTGACACGGTGCCATGTAGCTGCCTCAAAAGGTCCGATCTGATTGACAGTTGAATGATCCACCATTATGACAAAGGTATCTCCGTCCGGCCGGAGATCGAGGGTGACGCCGTTATAGATGAAATAAGCGGAAGGATATTCAGGAACGCCTCCGCTTTCCACATAGACATCAAAAGCGATCTGCACATCACTGGCGATCACGGAACCGGGCAGATATATGCCCTGTGCCCAGCTAGGTTTCCCCACGATGCGAACCGATTTCGAGGAATTGTTGCCCACGGAATCATGAACCTTGATGGTCCCGGAATCCCCCCAGTTCTCCATGAACGTCCAACCCGCAGGCGGCGTTCCGACTTCTGCTGATTC
>JAOZLU010000930.1 GCA_029934695.1 Desulfobacterales bacterium
AAGTTTGTCAGGGAGGAGTGCAAAAATTAAGCGAGTGCAGCGAGCGGTTTTTTGCCACTATCACGCTATTATGATTCAGTCATTCAAGGAGACACACAACTAATGAAAACAGGCATCATGGAAATACCCGATGATCTTATGGAGGCATTGCGGACACCGCCTGCGGAAAGACTCACCAGACTGCGCCGGGAACTGGCCATACGGCTGTATCAGAAAGAACTGCTGAATTTCGGCAAGGCACGGAAGCTCGCACAAATGAGCAAGTGGGAATTTCATCGCCTGCTGGGGCAGGAGGGGATTGTCCGTCATTATGACATGGAGGAACTGGAGGAGGATCTGAGAACACTGGAGGTGACAGATTGAAAATAGTCTCAAACTCATCTGTGCTGATAGCGTTGAGCGCCATCGGACAATTGGAACTGATTCCCCGCCGGTTTCCGGGAGGCATCATTATTCCCGAGGCCGTCTGGAACGAGGTTGTGGAAACAGGAAAGGGGAAGCCCGGATCAAAAGAGGTGGGTGCCGCCTCATGGATCACAGTGCGTAATATTTCCAACAGTCATCTTTTCCTTCTGCTGAGTACGGAATTGGATTACGGTGAATCCGAGGCGATCACCCTGAGTGTCGAGGAGAATGCGGACATGATCCTGCTGGATGAGAAGGCTGCCCGGCAGAAGGCCCGACGCATGGGGCTGACAGTTTTGGGCACGGTCGGCATTCTCATATGGGGCAAGCGTCACGGATATATAGACAGTCTCCAAGAACAACTGGAAATTCTGACGAAAAAAGGAGATTTTCGTCTGAGTCGAACCGTCTGTGATCACGCATTGAAAAGCGTCGGGGAAATGCCGACATAAAAGAAAGACATCTTGATCTTTTAAAGGAGAAATACAATGAATTCCACAGCATCTGAAAAAATACTCCGTGTCGAACCCGCCGCATTCAGGGCATGGGCAGAGGGCCGGACGTTTTTTGTCGATGGCTCTCTGTGCCTCCTTCGCGGCTCTCTGTGGTTATTAAAAAGCATCCCCCTAAATCCGTTATAATCAGTTTTTTTTATCAAAAGCTTATGACTGAAAGTTGAACCATGACCAATAAATTAATAACCTTATTTTTTCGTATCACAGGGCTTGTTCCCATAAAATGGGGAGACCGGCTGGGCAGGCTGGCGGGCCGCATTTTTTTTCTTGCGGATGTGAAACACAGAAGGATAGCCATGCGGAATCTGTCTTATGCGCTGGAGATGAATCCTTCTGAGACCAGAGAACTTGCCATAAATGTTTTCGAGAATCTGGGAAAAATTCTTTTTGAAATGGCATGGACGATGAGGCTTGATGAGAAAAGATTCTCCAGGCATTTTAAAATTGAAGGGCTTCCGCATATAAGGGACGCCTATCAGAAAGGCAAAGGGGTTTTGCTGCTTACAGCCCACTTGGGAAACTGGGAGCTTCTTGCCATTATCGGAGCCATGATCGGTTATCCCCTGAGCATTATCTATCGCCCCCTTGATTTCAAACCTTTGGACCAGTTTATCTCAGACTGCAGGACCCGCTTCGGAGGAAAACTGATTCCCAAAAGAAAATCCATGCGTGCCGTCCTGAGAAGTCTGAGACAGGGAGACATGATTACCCTGCTGATGGATCAGAATGTTGACTGGTATGAGGGGGTTTTTGTGGATTTCTTCGGACATAGGGCCTGCACCAGCAAAGGAATGGCACTGATGGCGTTAAAAACAGGAGCGCCGGTGGTCCCCGTGTTTCTGATTCGGGAAGAATCCGGCTTCAAAGGATTGTTTCTGCCTGAAGTTCCCCTGATAAAAACCGGGGATAAGACAAAGGATGTGGAGGAAAACACAGAAGCATATAACAAAATCATCGAATCTGTTGTGCGCCAGTACCCTGAACAGTGGTTCTGGCTGCATCAGCGGTGGAAGACACGGCCTTATCGTCGGATAGAGGACAGAAAATATAGCTCTTAACAAAAAGTTTGTCCGGGAGGAGTGCAAAAATTAAGCGAGTGC
>JAOZLU010000327.1:0-1185 GCA_029934695.1 Desulfobacterales bacterium
CCGGCAGTCTTGGCTTGATGCGTATGGGAATATATCCCCCCCAAAATACTCTCTCCACCCCATTGATTTATTTTTTATTTTTTGTGAAAAAAGAAACTGAAAGCAGGATATGCCAGCATCTTTATTAATATTTTGAAAAGCAGAATTTGTATTATTGCTTTACTCATAACAAATAACTTATTGTAATAAAATAAAAATAGTCTGTTTAATTTCTTCTTCCAAAGTGTAAACTGTATATGAAGAACGCTGATGTATCTTACTAATTGTCAGAATTGAGGAACAGCAGTCAGAAAAATCAGCAAATCCGAACCGGAATCGTCGGATTTGGCAATCCCGCGGGAACTTTTTCAAATTTCTGGCAGTTACAGAAAAGGGACACTGGTTCAGTTCAATGGAAAATTATGTAAAATCAGTCTGTTGCAGAGGCATACCAGAAATCAGGCAATTGCCGTTTTTCCAAATAAATCCGGGTGATTTTCCTGAAAAATCTCATTGAACTGAACCAGTGCCCAAAAAGGGGGTATTATGATTATGGAAGCACAGATACAGGGACAGACTTTTCAGGGAATGATATACGGCCAAGTCCGTCAGTTAGGCAGGCTCAAAATGAAAGAAAAAAAAGTTTTTATAAACAACTGTAAAAAAGCCCCATTTGTATGCCCGAAATGCAGAAAGAAAAAGATGCTGAATGTTTCCGGGTACAGGAACATTTTAGAAGAGGTCAGAATAACCCACAGGTGTTCCTGCGGAAATTCTTACACACTCCTTCTGGAAAGAAGAAAATTCCACAGGAAACGGGTAAGCCTTTCAGGGGCGTATGTCCGGAAGGAATCAAGAAAAACCATGATCGTAAAGGATCTGTCACGCGGGGGATTGAAATTTGAGGTGAAGGCTGAAAAGGATATAAAAATCGGTGATAAGCTCTTTGTGGAATTCTGTCTGGATGATTCACACCAGACACTGATTCAAAAAGAGGTGATCGTAAGGCGTATAAAAGGTTCCCATATCGGTGCCGAGTTTCATTCACCCGCGGTAGAAACTCTCGTTGACAGAGCTTATGACAGGGCCATCGCTTATTGCATGCTTCTCTCTGAAATGTGATTAAATGTCCGGACAAAAAGTTTCAAAGTACCTCAGCAAGAATCCCGTTTCTGCCGGATTTGGCAATCCGACAGGAGCAGCCCA
>JAOZLU010000327.1:1285-7788 GCA_029934695.1 Desulfobacterales bacterium
ACCTCAGCAAGAATCCCGTTTCTGCCGGATTTGGCAATCCGACAGGAGCAGCCCAACAATCCGGCAGGAGCAGCCCCCAACCCAACCCCTGATTCGGGGAATATGAAAATTTCATCATCTGCCTGAAAAAAGTTGATGTTTTCCTGTGAACGTGATATTGTACCAGTTTTTTCTACCCCGCAGGGACAATTGAAAACAGCCTGGCAATGGAGCCTGAATCGCCCTGTCTTGGGAAAAAATGAAAGGATACAAAAAATGCGACAACTCAATTTTTCAAATCTGTCTCTTCCCATCTTGCAGGAGATTCTCGAATTAAAACAAAAGGGAGCCGCAGATTATGATTGGACACTCACAGACCGTATTTCGCTGACAGATGAGGAAAGTCTCATACTCGGTCATATCACATCCGGCCTGCGATATTACGCGGCACATCTGATGAATGAGGCAACTTTATGGGCCAGAGCCATTTATCCGCTGCTGCAACTGGCTGAAAAGGGGGATATCCTCGCCTCATCTGAGGTGCCGCTGAACGCCGCATATCCGAAATTTGAACTTCATGGCTTGGCAGACGGGGTTTTGGGGAAATGTGTCGCTGGAAATATCGGCTCGCCGTATTTGGTTATTGTGGAGGCAAAACGGGGCGTGGAGGGAAAAAATCCCCAGCCCCAGATTTACGGAGAGATTCTCGCCTCAGCCAGACTGAATCAGAAGGAAAACGGTGGAGAAATCCAGGAAATTTTTGGCTGCTACACCATTGCCGATGTCTGGACATTTGTCCGCGGCATGGTTTCCGAAATGGAATCGGATCGGCCGTGTCTCATTGCCGAACACAGCAGAGAATATTCCGAGAAATCTGAAGCAGATGCGATTCTCAAGATATTGAAATCCATTGTGGCAAAATTTTAGAGCAGCCTGTCTGCACATAACAACTACAAGGACGACGGATAAGAAAAGGAAGGAAGAATGGGCATTTTCCCTTTCTTATCCGCTTTCCCTGTAGAACAAATTTGCAATTTGTTTCGGAACGATGCAGATGTGGAACAAAATAAACGGAAAATTCATTTCATGGGGTCTGAAAAGAAAAAAGGATTTCAGGAGAATAACTCAGTATCGTACAAGCGTTCTCTGGTAGCAGGGATGCTTTTAGGCCGGGCTTCATCTCGCGTGATAAAAGGGGAAAACGGTAAGCTGATGGCTGAATTTACAGTCTGGCACAGCCTTGAACAGGCTGACCTGATATATTGGAAAGCAGAAGAAATCAACAGGCTCTTTAATACGGATGTCGTTATCAGCATAAATTATATTCATAATGAAGCCGGATTTTCTATTATCAGAGGCAGGCGGATTCGGGTGATACACAAATGGTTTCACAGAAATGGCAAAAAAACCGTAACCGATAAAATCAGATTCATGGATCACCCGGTCGGAATGGCGATGCTTCTCTGTGATAAAGGCTCAATAAAAGAGCATAGAAATCAGACAGGGGAATGTTTATCTCCTTGCATAACTGTGGCCTTTTCCGAAAGTGATATTGAAAGGCTTCTGAATCATATTAAAAACCGTTGCGGGGCGGTCGGTTGTTCTGCTCCTGAATGTCAGCAGATCAGTTTTGACGCTGAAAACACCAAAATTTTTTGGGAATATGTTCAGCCTTGGATGCCGGGAGTTCAGTCGGTGGCAGATAAATTCTCATCTCTCGGATCTGCAAAAGAATGCCGAGCGGCAGCGGTAACGGCATAAAATGCTCCTGCCAGATTGATAAGTACCTGACCAAAAGCTTTCCATGATTTTATATCTCGCATAAAGGTGCATTTGGGAGGCAGAGCCTCTCAAAATGTGTTACGAGGCGGAGCCTCGTAATGAGTTGGATATTCAACAACTTTTTTCATAATAGATACTTTCTGTTTGCCTACATTCAGGACTCTCTGCAAAAATCATTTCCGTGGCGCAAAATTTCCCTTGAACTCAATCCAAAAAAATGATAAACAGCCCATAGATTCAGGAAAAGCATGACAGAACAAGCTGTGGGAGTGTGAACTTATGACTGGCAGTTCCGCTTCCAGCAGTTCCGCTTCCAAATGATAAGGAAATTTTATGTTGCAAACCGAACTCCCGTTTGATCCCCCGAAATCGGCGATGAAAAATCTGCCGTATCGGGGGCGGCTGTCAGACCTCTTAAAAGGGGAGCTGGACTTTCACGGACAGAAAGGCGGCACTGCCGTTCATGCATGGCATGCATTCCCTGCCAGATTTCCGCCTCAGCTTCCCGGGGTGTTTATCAACGAGCTGACTCAGCCCGGGGATATCGTGCTTGATCCGATGATGGGATCATGCACGACACTTCTGGAAGCTGTGATATCAGGACGGCGCGCCGTGGGAACGGACATTGACCCGCTGTCTCTCGGACTCGCACAGGCCAAGCTGAACACAGCCGATATTGCAAAGGCGGAAGTCTCAGGTCATGAACTGATTGAAAAGGTAAAATACAGGCTCTCTAACGGAAAAGATGCACTTGGAAAAATCCTGAAAAAGCGGTTTGATGCAAAGACAAAAACATTTGCTGATTACTGGTTTGCACACGATACTCAGTTTGAACTCATCGCTCTTATAAACGAGATAGAAAATCTCGAAGATAAGTCATTGCGGGCGTTCTTCACACTCGTGTTTTCAGCAATCATCATCACCAAGTCGGGAGGCGTCTCCCTTGCCCGTGATCTGGCACATACCCGCCCACATCGTGTGGCGGAAAAAATTCCCGGCTCGGCGATCACCGAATTCAGGAAACGCCTGCGGCGGAATCTGAGACATCTGACCTGCCGCCCATATACCGGTTCTTTGGTTGTGGGAGCAAATTCGCAGCGTCTGCCCCTGAAGGAAGACAGCGTTGACCTGATTGTGACATCACCGCCTTATGCCAGCAATGCGATAGACTATATGCGCGCTCATAAATTTTCCCTTGTCTGGCTGGGGCATTCTGTCAGTTCTCTGGGCAGACTTCGCCGGAAATACATCGGAGGGGAGACAATATCCGACGCAGAAATGATGCCGCTGCCGGAATATTCCGAAAACATTGTCAGCAGACTCACAGCACTGGATCAGAAAAAAGGCAGAGTGCTTCACCGCTACTATTCGGAGATGAGCCGCACACTGTCAGAGATGCACCGTGTCCTCAGACCGGGGCGCGCCGCAATACTTGTGGTGGGAACCTCAGTCATCCGGGGAATGAACATAGAAATCCGGACATGTCTGAAGGAAATCGGAGAGCATCAGGGGTTTGAACATGTTCATACCGGAATCAGGCGGCTTGACCGAAACAGGCGCATGATGCCTGCTCGCTGGAACAGTAACAATACTGGCATAGAGGCGAGAATGCACGAGGAATATGTGGTCGGATTTCTTAAACCGGGGAGATAGAAATGGCATCTGTGATGAAAATGCTGAGAGAGGAATATCATCAGAAACTCTGCAAGCAGATTATGTATGTGGATGCTCAGGGCATCCCGAATAATGCTGATAAACATAGTAAACTGAGTGTTTTTTTGGCGAAAGGCATTGCAAGGCGTATAAATTTCCCTGTAAGGAGGAAAAAGCCCTCCGGTCAGACCAGCGGAAAATTATTTGAGGAAGTGACTGAAGACTATCTGAAAAAAGCTTTCAGACAGTTACATCATCTGCGACCCGGAAACTGGCTTTTCAGCCTCGGAAAACGCATCGAAGATTTTGAACAGTACGAACATCTCGCACACTTGGCTGAAACGCTTCGCTCTCATAAATCGCTTCGTGCCGCATTGTGAGATTATCTTATCCATCCTGATATTGTTGTGGGACGTATGTCTGTGAGCGATGATGAAATCAATCGTTCCCAAATACTGCTTTCAGATGACGATATCACCGCCAACCTGACCTCATTCCGTTCTGAAAATTCACCCAGGCCGACTTTACACGCCAGCGTTTCGTGCAAATGGACCATACGGAGCGACCGGGCGCAAAATGTAAGAACTGAAGGCCTGAACCTGATCCGGAATCGTAAGGGCAGCACACCACATATTGTCATCGTGACAGCCGAACCTTATCCACAGCGAATTGCGTCGCTTGCGCTGGGCACAGGCGATATTGACTGCGTATATCACTTTGCGCTGCCTGAATTGCAGGCAGCGGCATCCGAACAGAATAATCCGGCAGTTCTGGATATGCTGGACATATTGGTTTCAGGCAAACGGCTGAGAGATATCAGTGACCTGCCATTTGACTTGGCGATATAAAAAGGGGTTACAGCCAACACGCTTCGCAGACCGGAATCCGAAATTTTGGCTGGCAACTGCTCTGCCTGGATTTTGTCTAACTATCTGTAATTTATATACTTAATGTATGGGAATGCATGCTGAGAAACCTGTTGTGTATTCGGGAGGCAGAGCCTCTCAAGATGCGTTACGAGACGGAGCCTCGTAACGAGTTAAACTGAGCGGTAACAGCGGAAAATGCTCCTGCCGGATTGACAAATCCGGCAGATAGGACACTAATCTGCTGACGATAACTGGAGAAATCAATGAACACAGACACAAAATTAGCTGTTTTAGACCAGATTTACAAAATCTGCGATGATTTTGCGGAAACGCCGGATCTGGCGTGTCAGCGATATTGTGCAGCGTGCTGCACCCGCAATGTGACGCTGACCACCCTTGAGGGGTACAGGATCGCCGAACATATAATTTCAAATGGAAAATCAGATTTATTTGCAAAGCTTGAAAACGAGTCGGACAAAAAGCGGTTTCATCCTCTGACGACGACAAACAGGCTTGCAGTGCTTTGCATGGAGGGAAAGGAACCTCCCGAAGAGGAGAATGATGCCTCTTTTGGGAGCTGCCCTTTTTTGACGGATGACGAATGCCCTGTTTACCCTGTGAGACCTTTCGGCTGCAGATGTTTTGTTTCAAAACAGGATTGCAGAGAAACAGGATTTGCTGATGTGGAGCCGTCCGTCATCGCGGTAAACAATGTGTTTCTGCAATATATTGAGCATGTTGACGCACAGGGCTATTCCGGCAATCTGACGGATATTCTGCTTTTCATGGAATCAGAGGATAATCGTCAGTCCTACATGAACAGCGATCTGAAGAGAATTTCTGAAAGGCTCATACAGAACTCTCCCATAAAAGTTGTGCTGGTTTCTCCTGAACACAGGGACAGGGTGGAGCCTGTGCTGAAATCGCTTCAGTCCATAAAAGTGCCGGGAAATTAGGCTGGCCGGGTTTGAGGGCTTCGCATGATCCCGGCGTGTGAGGGATGCAAAAATTGCGTTCCGCTTCGCTCCACTCCATTTTTGCACTCCTTTACGAATTTTTACGGGGATCATTAAAGTTTCAGCAGATTTTTGGCATTGACACCGCAAATATGCTCTTTATCTTCTTTTGACAGTCCGGCTTTTTCAAATTCCTTAAAATATCTTTCCGGCGTTAGTAAGGGAAAGTCAGTGCCGAAAAGTATCTTGTCCTGCCCGGCAAGCTGCATAGCAATGGGATAAATTTCAGGGTTATAAAGAAAGGGCGAGGCTGCGGTGTCAAACCAGACATTTTTCAGACATTCTTTCACTTCTTTTCTGAGCAGATTGAAAAAAAAGATGCCTCCTCCCCAGTGGGCAAGCACAATTCTGTTTTCCGGAAATTTTTTGATCAGCGTATAAATCTGTCTGAGCGTATTTGGCGTCTTGCCCGGATATGCATGCCCCACCGGTTCGTTGGTGTGGATCATAACTGGCAGATCCTTTTCCCGGCAGATATCCATAATCGGCTCCAGGCGATCCCGGGAAGCCTCATCAATCCCGGACTGATAAAATGCAAGCTCACCCACGCCTGAAAGTCCTCCCTCAAGACATCGGGCGGTTTCCGAAGCAGCTTCCCTGCTGAAAGGATCAAAACAGCAGAACCCGACGAAACGGTCGGGATATCGCTGCACAGCATCCATAATATAATCGTTTTCTTTTTTGAATGTTTCTGAATCTTTCCAGGGAAATCCGAAAATAACAGACATGTCAACCCCCTGCTCATCCATTGAACGGATAATCTCTTTTGCGCCCACAAGCTTTGATTTGGGGGACTCGTACAAAAGTCTGAAAGCAGGTTCTGACGGGAAATAATTTTCCCTGTTTTCACGAATTGCTTTGGAAAAAATATGGGTATGAAAATCAATGATCATCTTTATGTCTCCGTTTGAGAATATTCCCCGCTCCTGCCGGATTGACAAATCCGGGAGATGTTTCGGATTTGGCAATCCGAAACGAGCGTGGCCGCAATCCGAAACGAGCGTGGATTTATCATAAAAGTGTCCTCCCATCATAAAGAATTTTAATAACAGCACTGCCTGCCGAACCCGTTTTGGAGGACAAAATAATTCCGATTGAAATAAAAGTAAAATTAATTCTTTTAATTTTGCTTTAAGAATGCTAATAATCGCATCAAGCATCAAACATCAAACATCAAACATCAAACATCAAACATCAAACATCA
>JAOZLU010000328.1:0-2379 GCA_029934695.1 Desulfobacterales bacterium
TGTTTGATGTTTGATGTTTGATGTTTGATATCCAGCATCAAACATTCCAGTCTCGTCAGATTCGGAAAAAATCCCATAATTTTGAAATTTCGGAATCCACTTCACTTATAAAGTACCTGGCCATATATTTTCAGGTATCTGCATGTGAGGAACCCCAGTTGAACACAGACAGACGCAGATGCCTGTCTGCCGCAGTCTCATCAGCTTTCATCCGTGTTCATCCGCAGTCTGTGAAAGCTGTTTTCCCAGAAAAAAATCCCGGAATATTTTTGGCCGGGTACTTAGAGCTTTTAACATAATGTTTGTCAGACCGGTGTGCAAAGCTTGCTTTGCGAGTCACCCGAACCAGACTTCCATCCGGTCACGACTTTTATAGATATAATTCCTCCTATATAATAAAAAGATTCTGATGTCCATGTCTTTTTTTGCATAGGTCTGAAAGTTTTGGCATTACTTTAACAAACTGAAAAAATGTGTCATATCAGCCTTCCGCAATCAGTAAAAAATTGGTCTGAGGAAGGTAAAATGGCATATAAAAATGACAGCGATTCTGATCAGACCAACTTCTTCAGCACTGAACTTCCCAGCCCGGATACAGGTTATGAATATGTATAATGCATTATTATTTACTGAAGATGCTATATAATTTGTTTTGCCAAAAATTGCAGGCATATGCGATAAAACCATCGGCCTGATAAAAGAAATTGATGAAGTTCTTCAAAATCGGTGAGGATCACCCATTTGTTCACGCACGACTCGCAAAGCAGGCTTTGCACTGCGGGACAGAAAGCAATTTTGGAAATGAATTACCGGGCTATTTTCAGGTGTCCCTGCGGGATACTGGACGCTGTTTTCGTTTCCCGGAAATGAACTGCCAGGCTGTTTTAAGATGCCTCTGCAAAAATAATGCCAATTATTTATGAGTATCGGGATAAAATTTCCTTTGCACCCATCTGTAAAAGTGATATTGATAACTGAAAAATATCAGATTACAGAAAAGGAGTGAATCATGAAAACAATAAAAATCATTTTGCCCTTTTTTTTTATTGCCGCTGTCGTTGTTGCCCAACAGCCGCCAGCAAAAGTTGCTGTGGCAGAGGTCTTTGAAAAAGAAGTTGCAGAAACCAGTCAGATAACGGGAATTGTGGAATATGACAAACGGTCAGGAATATCCACGGAGATCAGCGGCCTGATTGACAAGCAATCCGTGATTGAGGGAACAGTCGTTAAAAAAGGGGATGTTCTGATCAGCCTGAATACCGACTTTATCAGAAAAGATATCGAGATAATAAAGAAGCAGCTTGAGCAGGTTGACATTAAAATCCGAAATACCAGAAAAAACCTGAAACGATATGAAATCCTCTTTAAAAAAAATGCTGCCAGTGAAAAGGTCTATGATGATCTTTCCGACAGCCATAAGGAACTGAGGAAGGAAAAAGAAATCATACGCAAGAACATGGAGAAGCTTGGCCTTGAGCTTGAAAAGAGCGTCATCAGGGCACCGTTTGACGGGCTTATTCTGGAAAGATACAAATATGAAGGGGAATGGCTCGATCCGGGTAATGCGATATGTTCGCTGGCTTCCACTGAGGAGGTGTTTGTCAGGGTGGCGGTTTCAGAAGAACTTGTCAAATACATCCGACCGGGGGACAAAATATTTCTTAAAATCAGTGCATTGGAAAGAGAAATTACCGGCACCGTCAAGAATCTCAGGCCAGTTGCGGAAATTAAAAGCAAAACAATACAGATCAAAATTGCCATTCCGTATTTTAAAGAAGCCATACAGAACATGACGGCAACAGTTCACGTTCCTGTCAGTGACAGGAAGAAGCTGAAAATGATCAGACGGGATGCGCTGGTCAGAAACCAGGGGAAAAATTTTGTCTATACCATTGAAGACAGCAAAGCAAAAAAACTCCCCGTCAATATAGTTGCCTATGAAGGGGAGTATATCGGGGTTGACAATCAGAATATAACGCCGGATATGCAGATTGTCACAGACGGCAACGACAGGCTGAGGCCAGGACAGACGGTTCAAATTGTTGAAAACGGACAGAGAGGAGAGAAGAAGTGAAAAAAATGATGTCTCATAAGTCTCGTTCCGAGGCTCCTGCCTCGAAATGCAGTCCGAGAGGCTCCGGCCTCGTCATATTTCTTTTTATGCTCCTGATATTGCACATTTTTCCCACGCCTCTGATTTTCGGAGCTGACATTCGGAAAGAAGCGGGAAAAATGACAATATGTTTTATTTCATTCACATCTCAGACATACACATCGGAGCAGAAGGATCAGAAGGTTCCCGGGCAGAAAGGTTGCGGACGGGATTGCAAATCCCGTCCGGCCCGGAAATCCCGTCCGGCCCGGAAATCCCGTCCGGCC
>JAOZLU010000328.1:2479-7788 GCA_029934695.1 Desulfobacterales bacterium
AAATCCCGTCCGGCCCGGAAATCCCGTCCGGCCCGGAAATCCCGTCCGGCCGTCCCTGCGGGGCTTGGATCGGAGCTTCCCCTAAATCCGTTATAATCAGGAAAAGATTATCCTGAAGAAACCCGGTTTTCAGATCTTTTCTGATATCATATCTTTTGAACATATCCATATCCATATCCATATACTTACTTACTCAAAAATCGTCTTGATAAATTCAACTCGGATGATATAACAGTCTTATTCGATCTGTTGAAGGATCAAATCATCAGGCTGGCCTGCTTTCAGATGATTTGAAAATACTGATTGATTCAAGGATGTCCTTAACTTTCTGCATATATGCCTGAGAAGAGGGAAAATCATCCATCATACTCATAAAGGAGGGATATCATGCTCCGTTTCAGAAAATGCACTTTGGCTAAATTGGAGAAGACATTCGCTTTGAAACAGGTGAGAGCCAATCCGATTTTGGAAGATTGGCTGAACAGACAGGCCGATATTTCTGATTTTGAACGCGATGCGTTAGTCGTATTCAGGGAACATCTGCTTGTAAATGTATATGACTGGAACGAAACAGAACTTGCTTACAGGTTTATCGGCCCCGTAATTGCACTGGTCAATTATACCACAGAAAAATTCAATTTCTTTGCCGAGCGTCTGGTTGAAGGAACCGTTGAAGGCATCGAAATAGGCGGCAGGCCCGATGGAATCATTGCTTCCGGCTTTCGTGAACCGGAAAAACCGTACTTCTGCTTCCAGGAATATAAAAAAAACAAAGATCCCGAAGGAGACCCTGCAGCCCAGGCTTTGGCCGCAATGTTGCTCGCCCAGGAAATTAATGAGCATCGCCATCCGATTTATGGGTGCTATGTCATGGGAAGGCAGTGGTGTTTTATGATGCTGAATGGAAAGGATTACGCTGTCAGCGAACCCTATATTGCCACCCGTGATGATGTATTTGATATTTTCAGAATATTGAAAGTGCTGAAACAGATTATTTCCAACCTGGCCGAAAAAGGATGATAACCGTCAAGCTTTGCAGGAATAAGGGGAAACATCGGATAAGATCAGAGGATTTGAACTGGGAGCGGTGGATTATTACCAAGCCTGTTCAGCCATGAAAAGAAATCGGGGTTTTCACGGTGAAAGCAACCTTTTGCCAAACTGCATCAGGCACAGTTTCCTGAAAATATTGACAATAATATATTCCAGCCCGGCATCTGACACTCAATGAATTTAATGGATTACGGCCTGATCTTCAATTTTTCATTGTCAAGTTACTATATCGAGGCTAAAAGAAATGGGAACAGAGACAACATCTTTTTGTGATGACAGCCATATCGCAAGTGTTGTAAACTTTTTTTTGAACCTGTATAAAATGCAGTTGGAGGCACCGGACTCAGCTCCTTATAAGATAGTGCCGATAAAGTCCCAGACAAACAGCCCGGATTATATTTATGAGCTGTATGTGGAGCGTGATGAAAAATGGAACTCAAGGCGCATGACAATCGCAACCATAGGGGAGGGCAGCGGCAGCAAGAGCAAATGTTTCAAAGTGGCTTATGACAATCTTATTGTTGTGAAAATTCCGCCGAAACCCATGACTGATTTTGTGGAATATGTCAGAAATATCAGAGCCGAAGGTCGTGTTGCCGTCAATCTCGCTCCGGAAATAGATTATGTGGCACCCGGGGTGACAGCCATTCTGAAAAAAATACACCCGTTTCCCGACGGAGAGGACCTGTCTCCTGAAGAACTTGAAAGGAAATATATAAAATGGCTGGTAAAAGAACCTGAGTTTCAGGAATGTTTAAAAATAGGAGATGCTTTTGTGTTCTTTATGGATTTGTCAAAAAATTCTTTTCTGTCATACATTGTTGACAAGATGCATGACAAAAGAATGTTCAAAAGAAAATTCCGTGAGGAAATCATGGAGGCCCGCAATCTTTTATGGGACATCCTGGGATTTGAAGGGAAATATGGAAGCGAGAATCTTTCGATCTGTTTTGAAATGAACAAAATTTATTCTGGTTATGAAACGAAAATCAGAAGACTGTTAAAAAAATATGAGACTTTCTGCACAGTGTCTCCGTATGAAAAACAAAAGTGGTTTTTAGATTATCTCGCTGAAAAAGAAGTGAAAAAGAATGAAAACAATCTGCCGGATGTGTTTGTTGCTGATCTGAATGTACTGCTCAGAAAAATTGTAAAAGAGAACAGTATATATGTTTCAGCATACAAAAAAGCCGTGCGGGACTATGTGACCAAAACAACATTTGCACAGAACAGGGCAAAAATGGCCGGAATTATAATAAATATTATTGATCTGCTCGCCTCATTGAAAGAAAGGGGCGTGGCAATAAGGGATCTGAAGCCTGACAATCTGTTTGTGGTGGGAAATTCGGAAAGGTCCGCTCAGGACTATTCACTGGGGCTTATAGACTTTGAAACATCGGTGAAGTTGAAAACAGTCAGTTCGTGCATTTCTCAGAACGACACCCGGATATCAGGAGAAAAGATCGGGCAGCCGCTGCTGGCCGGGACACCTTCTTATGCCACCCCCTCACATTTGTTCAGAAATGAGGTGCTGAAGGACAATTTTGATGACCTGCCCCGTATTCTGCACCTTCAGGACTGGCAGGCGGTCATTGGCATGATTTACAATGTCGTCACCGGAGAGTGCTTATTTGACAAGACAAGAAAATTGTTATCCAAAATCACAAAAGATGCACAGGATGCTATCAGAAAAAAACAGCCTCTGTCTGATGCTTTCAAAACAAGCAGCCAGCTGTTTTGGAGCAGTGCGGCCGATGAATTCAGAAAAAGTCTGAGCAAAAAAGAGGAAATACTCAAGTCTGTGGAGGTTTTTGTTCCTGAAAATGCAAGAACGATGTTTCTCGAAGATGTTCTCAAAGAAAAAAACAATGTCGGCAAAACGATCCGAAAGTATGTTGTTTCCCAGGTCATACTGAGCAGCAAAAAGAATCGTAAGAGTCTGATCCAGAGTTCACTTGAAAAGATCGTCCGATACAGGACAAAGCTGGAAAAAGGAGGCATTCCGGAAACATCGCTGGAAGGCAGAAAGAAAATAATAAAATTGTTGCAGGATCTGGAAACGCTGAAGTTGCAATGGGAGAAACAGGATCAGTGGATAAGCATATTACAGCAGCCGCGTCCGAAAATGTCGGTTTATGAACTGTTGGAACTGATGTTCAATATTGTTTTGAGAACCATGTACAATCCGGAATGGGGAACGCTTTTTTATGAGCATGACGATAATTTCGGCTACGATGGCGGGGGTGGTTCGCGTGAGACGACCATTGTATATGAAGATACCATTACTTATGAATGAATTATGAATGGTGAGTGATGAATGGTGAATGGTCTCAGAAAAAAGTGGCAGATTATCTTTCGGAAATATTTAAAAAACCTGAATCTCGTGAAACTCAGTTCAGGTACAGGGATATCCTGTTTTTTATCCCGTTCGTCAGGCCCCTGTGGAAGCTGGGTGTCATCAGTCTGATTTTGACGATTGTCACTACGGGCTTAGGTTCTTTGCTGCCTTTAAGCAGCAAAGTGTTTATAGATTTTGTCATAATGAAAAAAGGGGGGCAGCAAGTTGAGAATTTTCTTGTTTCAATAGGGCTTACGTCCCTCATTCATCCGATTCAGTATATTCTCGGGTCGGTAAATATTGTAATACTGCTCATTCTGATTATCGGAATCATTATGGGACTGATAAGAATTGTTCAGAGTATTATGACGCTCAGGCTTCAGCAGGAAATCACATTTAATATCCAAACAGCTTTGTTCGACCGGGTTTTACGATTTCCCATGTCTGTTTTAAAGGAGAAACAGGTCGGCTATCTCATGTCAAGGGTCTCAAATGATGTGAGTATGCTGCAGTATTTTTTCTCAAGCGCTGTCCCCCAGTTGCTGACAAATACGCTTTATTTCCTTTTCAGCTTTGGGATACTTTTCACACTCAGCAGCAGACTTTCCCTTATTCTGCTCGGCCTCCTGCCGGTATGGGGACTTATCAATTATTTTTTTGCCTCAAGGGTGAGAGCCGTCAGTTATAAAGATATGGAAAGACAGGCGCAGATTTCAAAGGATATGCAGGAGATATTTTCCGGGGTTGAGGTGATAAAGACGCATGTTTCAGAAGAAAGGGAGGTTGCAAAGCTTTCGGTCAAGATAAGGAATCTTTTTCGTACGCGCATAAAAACAACGATCCTCAGTTCCCTGTCAGCGCATTCAATGAGAGCCTCAAAACTCATAACAACTTTGCTGATTGTGTGGCTCAGTGTGCATGAGATAGAAAAAGGGAGGATGACCATCGGCGATATGACTGCGCTGATGGCTTATGTGATTTATCTGTCCGGTCTGGCAGGGAGCATTTCCGGCATGTTCCTGACGCTTCAGACTGTGTTCGCGGGCATAGAGCGACTGACAGAAATGTTCAATGTGGTTCCGGAATTCGGCAGCGGCGCAACGGACAATGGACAAAAGACAGCAGACGTGGTCAGAGGGGATATCCGTTTTGAGAATGTATCGTTTTCATACAAAAAGGATAAGCCGGTTCTTGAAGATATTTCTTTTACTGTCTGCTCAGGCGATGTCATTGCCCTGACAGGTGCGAGCGGCGCGGGCAAAACCACTTTGATCAATCTGCTGATCAAGTTTAACCTGCCTCAGTCGGGGAGTATTTATCTGGATGATTATGATCTGAAAGAGCTTGATACCCAGTGGCTGAGGAAGCAGGCCGGTTTTGTTTCACAGGATATTTTTCTCTTCAATGACACCATTGAGGCCAACATAAAGTATGGGAAGCCGTCAGCATCCCAAAATGCGGTTATTCAGGCGGCCAGGGATGCCAATATCCATAATGAAATTGAAAAGTTTCAGGACGGATACCGGACAATGGTGGGCGAAAGAGGCGTGAAACTCTCGGTGGGACAGCGGCAGCGGATATCCATTGCCCGTGCGTTCCTGAGAGACCCCCGGATTCTCTTATGTGATGAACCGACCTCGGCCCTTGACGCGGAAACAGAATCAGTTCTGAAGGATTCACTGAAAAAACTGGCTCAGAATCGGACAGTGTTTATGATTACGCATCGGATGTCGGTTGCTGACATTGCGACCCGGGTTTTTGTGCTTGAGCGCGGGAGAGTCAGAGAACAGAAAACAGAGGACAGATGAAAAAGCGATTTCAATACTTGCAGTGGGAATCAATGTACAGGCATACATACGAGCAGAAAATGGTCTGGTTCAATCCGTGTCTTGATCCGGATTTCGATGCGGCATTATCT
>JAOZLU010000931.1 GCA_029934695.1 Desulfobacterales bacterium
CATCAAACATCAAACATCCAACATCCAACATCAATTGTCATTCATTTATTTCATTTTTCAGCAGAATGTCAATGATTCTTGGAATATAATCATCTGCTTTGCTGATGTGAAAATTGCATGCTCCTGCGCCATGATGTCCGCCGCCTTCAAATTCTGAGAGCATCAGTCCGGCATTCACGTTGCAATGTGGGTTGAATATGCTGTGACCCACGCCCACAATGACTGTTTCAGGGTTTTCGCTGTCATAACGAATTTTGACGTTCACAACAGATTCCGGAAACAGGGAATATATCAGAAAACGATTTCCGGAGGGTGCGTCTTCCAAAGGGCGAAAATCTGTAACAGATACATGCGCTTCCATCCGGGAATATTCTTCCAGAAATGTTTTGTACTTCCTGTTCTGCTCAATAACCACTTTGCAGCGGTCTCGGACTTCCGGATCTCCAAGAACGCTGTCAAACTCATGTTTTCGGAGCAGATCAACCAGTTTGTCCCAATAGGGGCTGTCTGATCTGTCACGGCTTGAAATGGTCATGGAAAGCAGGATATAGGGGAAATTTTCAGGGTGAAGCACTTCCTCCTGAGTCAGGTCAGCTGAATCAATTTTGTCTGTTTGCCTGACAAGTGTGCTGTAATCCCGCTGGAATTTGTCTTTGTAATATTCAAAAATGACCCTGGCCGCCGAAGGCACAATTTTAAAATCACCTTCAAAGGGTTTGTCCACCTGGTTTGTATAATGATGATCAAACCACATTGAACAATTTTCATTATACGGCAAATTTGCTATGATATCACCTTCCTGAACATCTGCCTGGCCTTTTTGCATTTCATGCGGTTCCACCCATTTCACAGGTGCTTTGATATCCAGTGCCTCATACAAAAGGACTGAACAGACCACGCTGTCAAAATCAGCCCGTGTGACGATTCTCATAAATAACCTCCTAAATTTAATAAACTTTCTATATTTTTAAAAATTGATATAATTGTAACTCAGGAAACCCTCCCGGAACGCTCGCCTGAGATTGCCAAACCCCAAGCATTTTCGGGGGATTTGCCATCAGATGAGTATTCAAGTCATCGTAATGCTAAAATCGGTCTTTATATGCGCTACGGTTAAAAATTGCAAGTGATTTGCATCTGCCATATTTCATTTGAGTGACAATTTTGGATGATCGCGGTGTTGAGATTGAAGTTGATGAACTTTCAAAAAGTGATGAGAAAGAGCTATCTGTTGTTATTGTAATCAGTCAACCTATATCAGATACAACTGTCAAAGAAGTGATTTCTGACAATATGCGGATTTATCACCTCACAGCCAATAAAATAGGGAATGACAATTTTTCATCATACAAGGCTCAGATCAGATGTTCAAAATTGTTCCATAATTTTTTAAACAAACTCCCGGCTCTCAACCCGCAAATTGAGAGAGTCCATGTTTTTTTGCTGCTCAGGCTTCATGTTGGGCAGACAATTAGCCCCTAAGAATCATGGCACATTTCTTATCTATGAATTACAGCCGTGGCTCTGTCTCTAAGTATCCATGGGCTGTAAAAATAGAACCTGGAAAAGAGCCTGTTATACAAAGAACATTCAGTGATAATTACAGACACCTTCTTTATCACCAAATCCGCCTGGATGCCAAGCAGTTCTGTCAGACGCTTCTTCAAACGGACAAAGGCGATGAGGCCGATGGCCTTCAGCATGTTGCCCTTCCCGATATCTTTCAAATTCCTCGTGAAACGTCTCATAGTCCGTGGAAAAAAATTCGTCAAAAACTGACTGGGCCAACTCTTTCATTTTGCATTCTCCTCTATTCCGGTGATATGGATGCAGTCGGATGCCCGTGCAACATAAGTATTCCGTGTTCTTCAAGACTGAGATACTCAGCCCGTTTCACACTGATCTCCGCATCAATTACCGCACGATTCTGATTATTGTCACCGGAATATATATTTCTCTCTTTGCAGAATTTCCAGCAGGCAACATCAGAAGGTGTCATGTTCTTCTTTTGGACATTCT
>JAOZLU010000932.1 GCA_029934695.1 Desulfobacterales bacterium
TTTTCACTGTCACCTTTTAATGATGAAAGATGATAATTATGGTTAAAAATATTCCGGATTCCCTCATTCCTCAGTTGAGCGAATTCATTAATTCAACAATGGGGCTGCACTTCCCGGAAAACCGCTGGAAAGACCTCAGACGGAGCATGATGAATGTTGCCATGGACTTAGCTCTGGAATATGAAACAGATGATCCTGTATCATGTATTCGCCGGCTAATGTCAGCACCGCTGACAAAAAAACATATTGACATATTAGCGAAGCATCTCACCATTGGCGAAACCTATTTTTTTAGGGATAAAAGCCTTTTTGAGGCATTAAAAAAAGATATCTTTCCAAAATTAATCACCGCACGGTATGAAGACGGGAAAAATATCAGAATCTGGAGTGCAGGTTGCTGTACGGGCGAAGAGCCTTATTCACTGGCTATTCTTATTGATCAGATGGTGTCGGAATGGCGGAAATGGAAGATTACGCTTCTGGCGACCGACCTCAATGCCCGTTTTCTTAAAAAAGCTGAGGAGGGTGTTTACACAAACTGGTCATTTCGCAATACTCCCGAATGGATAATAAAAAAATATTTTAGGCGAATAGATGAAAAACACTTTGAAATTTCTCCATTCCTGAAAAAAATGGTGACTTTTTCTCAACTGAATCTGGTGAAAAACGACTATTCTCAATTGGTTGACAATATTTATCCGATGGATATGATTTTTTGCCGTAATGTGCTCATGTATTTTGAGCCTGAAGTGAGAGAACAGATTATCGGACGTTTTTCCCGCCTGCTTTCAGAGAATGGGTGGCTGATCTTCAGTCCCAGCGAATCTCCGTGTATTCGGCATCCCAACCTGTGCCCGGTACAGTTCCCAGGGGTGACGTTGTATAAAACGTCTTTTAAACATCTGACTTCAGATAAAGAAACTGGCCCGGCTAAAATCAGGCAGAGAATTGTTCATCTGTCGCAACTCAACCCGCAATCCGCAATCCGCAATCTGCAACACGCAACACGGGAAAATAAACCTGAAACCAGGCAGGATATGTATAAGAAATCGCTCACCTTGGCGAATATGGGAAAACTGGCTGAGGCTGAAAGATGCTGTAAGGAGGCTGTGAATACTGAAAAGCTCAGGCCGGAACACCATTATCTGCTGGCGACGATATATCAGGAACAGGGCCGCCTGAGGGAATCCGCAAAATCATTCAGAAATGCTCAGTTTCTGTTGCTCTCCATGAAATCTGATGAAATATTGCCTTATGCTGAGGGAATGACTGCGGGAAGATTGCTGGAGGTCGTCCGATCCATGATCAAAAAAGAATAAACAGCCTCGTCAGTCATCAGAGATAATTGACAACAATGACAACGGATCAATGGCAACTGACATGACAAATCGCTGGGAAGAAATTCAGAATCGTTTGGAGGCTGTCAGCTCAACTTTGGAAAGAGGTTTTGAGCCGGACTCGGAGAAAAATGCGAAAATCCTGAAGGCCAGGGCAAAGGCACTGGCAAAAGAAGCGGAAAAGCATGAGAGAGATGAAGCCTGCCTGGAAGCGGTTGAGTTTCTCCTTTCCCATGAAAAATACTGCGTTGAACTCATCCATATCCGCGAGGTGTATCCTTTAAAAGACCTGACTCCCATGCCCTGCACACCGTCTTTTGTTCTCGGGATTATCAATTTCAGGGGACAGATTCTTTCAGTCATTGATCTTAAAAAATTCTTTGATCTTCCTGAACAGGAGATTACGGAGAATAACCGTGTCATCATTCTCCATTCTGAGAAAATGGAGTTCGGCATCCTTGCAGATGACATCATCGGTGTCAGATATATCCTGCTGTCCGAAATTCAGCCTCCCCTGATAACATTCACAGACGTTGGGGCCGAATACCTCAGAGGGGTCACAAAAGACCGTGTTGTGATCCTCGACGGGGAGAAAATCCTTTCAGATAAAAATATTGTGGTGCATCAGGAGATATGAGGCTGGATATCAGATAAATTCCAAATCCCAAATAAATTCCAAAT
>JAOZLU010000329.1 GCA_029934695.1 Desulfobacterales bacterium
GGTTAAGGTGATTTCCAGCCCCCTTTACTGTCATGAATTGCTCCCTAATTTAATACGCATCCCGGGGGATTGCCAAATCCGCCGGGGATGCCTGGGATTTGTCAATCCCAGGCGAGCATTTCTGAACTGTTCCTGAACTGCTTCCGGGGGATTGCCAAATCCGCCGGGGTGCCTGGAATTTGTCAATCCCAGGCGAGCGTTTCTGTGCCCAGGCGAGCGTTTCTGAACCGGCATTCCTGAACCGGGCGGGCATTCCCGAACTGCTCCCGGGGGATTGGCAAATCCGCCGGAAATGCCTGGGATTTAACAATCCCAGGCGAGCGTTTCTGTGCCCAGGCGAGCATTCCTGAACCGCTCCCGGGGGATTGGCAAATCCGCCGGAAATGCCTGGGATTTGTCAATCCCAGGCGAGCATTTCTGAACCGGCGTTCCTGAACCGGCATTCCTGAACCGGGCGGGCATTCCCGAACTGCTCCCGGGGATTGGCAAATCCGCCGGAAATGCCTGGGATTTGTCAATCCCAGGCGAGCCTTTTTTGGGAGCATTCCGGGAGCATTTCCGATCTGCGGATTATTTGAGCTTTCCGACAATGGCACTTGCAATGGTGTTCTTCTGGATTTCTTTTGTGCCTTCGTAGAGTTCGCAGATTTTGGCATCACGATAGAATTTTTCAACTTCATATTCCAGCATGTAGCCGTATCCGCCCAGCAACTGAATGGCCTCGTCGCACACTTCAACCGCGGTGCGTCCGGCCACCATCTTTGCCATGGATGTCAGTTTGGGATCAATGCGCCCTTCATCAAAATTCCACGCGGCCTTATAAACCAGAAGCCGGGCCATCTCAATTTTGGTGGCCATATCCGCAAGTTTGTGCTGGGTGATCTGGAACTGGGCGATCTTTTTGCCGAACTGCTCCCTTGATTTCACATACGCCAAGGCCCGGTCAAACGCACCCTGGGCCGTTCCCAGCCCCTGGGCGGCAATCAGGATGCGGCTTTCATCAAAAAATTCAAGCACCTGATAGAACCCCCGATTTTCTTTGCCAATAAGATTGGACTCAGGAACCCGGACATCCTTGAAATTCACTTCAGCGGTATCCATTATCCGGATACCCATCTTGGTCCCCACACTTGCAGTGGAAACACCGGGACGGTCAGCCTCCACCAAAAGCAGGCTCATTCCCCGGTGTCCCAACTCGGCATCCTGATCAGTCTGGCACAGGACACTGTAAAACCCTGCCAGGGGGCCGCCGTTGGTGATAAATATTTTGGTTCCGTTGATGACCCATTCATCACCGTCTATGACTGCGGTGGTGTCCATGCGGGTGATGTCCGAGCCATGATTCGGCTCCGTGAACGCGCCGCAGGAAAGCATCTGTCCTTCGGCAACTTTGGGCAGCCAGGCACTTTTCTGCTCTTCATTTCCAAAATGCAGGATAATTTCAGAAGCAAAATCGGCAAGGACAAGACAGGCCCCCACAGAAGAATCCCCCCGGCACAGTTCCTCTGCCACAAGGATATTTTCCATCACCCCGAGGCCCATCCCCGAATACACTTCCGGAAAATGGATGCCGATGAAACCCAGTTCGGCAGCTTTTTTCCATATTTTTTCAGGATATTCATGTTTTTCTTCCAATTCCAGGATCACATCCTTTTTAAATTCACCTTTTACAAATTCCCTCACAGATTTCTGAATCTGTTTCTGCTCCTTTGTCAGTTCAAATTCCATTTCAATCCCTCCTGATTTTTTTATTCGTTATCTGGATTTAACAATAGTTCAGACCTTTTTCTGCAATCCGCTGTTTTTAGAGGCTCTGATGATTCTGATATCGAAACACCAGTTCCTTTGTTTTCAATATGTCAGCATTTTGTATTCCATCAATCTGCAAAAAACGTCCGAACCATTGAATTTAATACAAATTTTGCTAAACTTATCATACAAACGGGAGTATTGCAAGGAGTTTGAATTCCCTGTTAAAAAATCCTTGTATTAAAATTTTTCCCATGTTATTGGGTTTGTAATTTCAAATTCAATCCAAAAAGTGCGTCTGAAAATTGCATCCCGTTCTTTATGGTATCAGATCAGTTGCAACCCTGTCTGGCAATGGATACTTTAAAAAAATATTATATGGTCCGGCAGTTGGAATTTTCACTCCCGGCTCCCCTGATTCCGGGCATTTACGCCGGATTTGGCAACTGGCAGGAGCAGGTCATGGGAATTTCCCATAATATTAAACAATTCAGCACTTGCATAACAGTTATTTTAGGCTTATACTTATCAGATTCGGATTTGTTCTGAAATATTTTTTTGTGTTCGGAAATCCGACCGGAAAAAGCTGTTCCGGATTTTGGAAATTTTACAGGAATAACGGACAAAAATGGTCGGTTATCCGTACAGACAACCTTCACATCAGGACAAACCCGGATCTGATTACTGTTACAGACTTTATCGGAAATTAAGGATCGGAAACCGAATGTTGAAATCCGGGAAGTTCCAAGTTTTACGCATATCCAACGCACAGTCTTGAGCTTTTCACTTTTTCATTCCAGATTACTTGTTTCTGATAATGCCTGATGAATATAACATTAAGAATAATTAAGGAGAAAGGATCAAAAATGGAAGAACAAAGTAATAAAGGGATAGCAATCACACTGGCAGTGCTGCTTGGCATTTTTCTGCAGGTGCTGTTTGTTTTCGTTGACTCACAGGATACCCCGAACAAAGCGGTTGTCGAATTTGCAAAAGCATATTTCCAGCTTGATGATGAAGCAATGGCCGAGCGGCTCTGTGAGGATGCAAAGGTTGTTGACGATGTGGATATGATAGACCAGCACATTTATCTCTCCGGGCAGAAGGCAAAAACTTTGGGATACAGTCTTTTTTATATGAAAGAGAAGCTTTACCATGTTGAAACCCGGACCGTCAGCAAAGACAATGAAAAAGCGGAAATCAGACTGATCTGTGAAAAAAAAGCGCCGTTGCAGTCATTTTTTACCCGCAGAAGCTGCAAGATTGATGAAACCGTCAATGTGATAAAGGAAGACGGCAGGTGGAAAGTCTGCGGAATTCCTTTTTCACTGAATGAAGGATAACAAATTTATATGGGAGAGGCATCTGTGAATCAGAAAAGGGTCGAAATCGTCCGTATCCGTGAACACGCGCGCCGGATCGCTTTCCGCTCCCCTCTCCCTGATTTCTATAAAGATTTTCTCTGGGCAACCCATAAGTCCGGGCAAATTTTTGAAACGGATGCTCTCATTGCCCAGTTAAGAGGATATGCTGCCGGACATCTGGAAAATGATTTCGGTCATGGCCTGAAGCATTCCGTCAAAGTGACGCTGGACGCCGGCGCACTGATGCTTATTGAGCAGAACAGTTCAGAATCACTTCCATTGAAACAAGGATTGGAAGAAAGCAGACACCGCGGAGTGATCATTGTTCAATGTGCGGGGCTCCTGCACGATCTGAAGCGCAAAGAGAAAGACCACGCCATAAAAGGGGCTGAATACGCCAGGAAAATACTCAGAGATTATCCCCTTTCAAAAAACGAGGTTGAAGTTATCTGCCTGGCGATACGGAACCATGAAGCCTTTAAAGAGGTGCTGGAAACAGACAGTTCTGAAGGGCTTCTGGTTTCGGACTGCCTTTACGACGCGGACAAATTCAGGTGGGGGCCGGATAATTTTACAGATACTGTATGGGAGATGATATCATTTTCCCAAATTCCCCTTTCAAAATTCATGGCACTTTATCCAAAAGGAATGGAAAGCCTTGCGAGGATCAAAGACACATTCCGAACCCGTACCGGGAAAAAATACGGCCCACAGTTTATTGATATCGGTCTTGTCATTGGCGAGGAACTGTACGAGGTGATAAAGACCGAATTTGCCCAATTTTTATGATCTTTCCTGATTCTTTTTACATGAACCGCCATTCAGAAATATTGAGAAGCGTCTCTGTCCGCCATAACAAGCCATACCGTCATAAAATTCGGAGAAAATGATAAAAACCTTGTATTACAGCTATTTATGGAAGTCCAAGGCGAAAAGGCAACACCTCGACCTTGTTAAAACACGCTGTACAGGGAGTTGCCGATGCAGGGGCACAGGTGGAAGAAATCGTCCTGAACAAGATGATGGCTTCTGACGGATTAATGCTCGCATCGCCTGTTTTTTTTCTATGCCGTCAGTGCCCATAGCAAGATACTCATGGATCGGTGTCAGTCCTTACGGATCAAAAAATACTGGATTGACAAGGCTCCGCTTGGTGTGAAAGCCTCCAAACGGAAAGGGTTTTTCATTGTATTGAAAGGGTGATTTTTTCACCACACAAACTGCTGTCAGAAAATCGGATAATTTATAACATTCCGATTTACAGTCAATTTATTATTATGGAACTGTGACTGAATAAAATCTCCGCCACGCTCGGCTCAGACTTCGGCGAGCTCAGACGAGTCGTCGAACGATTGGCAAATCCGAACCGTCTCCCGCCAAAGACTCATAATGCTTGACAATCCGTCAGAAGCAGGGGAATAGGGAACTTATTCAGTCACGGATACTGCCCGACAGTAAAAAATTCAAAGTAAAAAGTTGAAAGTTAATCCGTAACCAATCGAAATTGCTGAGTGGCATATGCTGCTGTAAAAATATCAGTGTAAGCAATTTCAGCATGTTACGAGAACTTATGACTGTCGAGGATACTATAACAAAAGGAGAGATAAGAGTAAGAGAATGGATAAAGTTAAAATAAAGGAGTTGGAGACAAAACTTAAGGAAATGTTTGAACTTAGTGATCAGGGCCAGGTCAGACAAGAGAAAGCGAAAGTCAGCAAACCTTCTGCCAATATTGTTATTCGCCGCAGGAAAGGCCATCAGGACAAACGGATTTTCCTTAACAGTCGCTCCTGAACAATAAATCAAGCTGTGACCGTTCTTCTGGTCACACAAATAATGAAGGGCAGGTCATTTTTGCACCTGAAACCCCGCCAAAAAAACCGGTCACAGGATGGGAAAGGTGGATTATGCGCTCATTTTCCCCTCCTGATTTGGTGATGACCGCTTTCCGGCCAGAATAAGCAATTCTTCCGCAAAGCCCTTTGTCTGTTCGATCTGTGTATCCGCTCTGTTGGAAATACTGACGGACAGCTATCGAAAAATTGTCAGAAATTTCCAAAATTCTCGTCAGGAAGGATAAGAGCATTTATTCCTGAAGAACACAGAGCGGAAAATTATGATACAAACTTGGACAATTCAAAATTTCAAGTCGGTTTCTGACAAAACGACTTTGAATATGAAACCCCTGACCATATTTGCAGGTCCGAACAGTTCCGGCAAAAGTACGCTTATTCAGAGCATTTTGCTGGTTGCCCAAACTTTGCAAACCACTGTTAATTCACAGTCTGTGGTGTTGAATGGTCATCTTTTTAAGCTCGGTTCCTTTGATGATATTATTTTCAATCATCAAAGCGATCAGACCGTGCTTATAGGCTTTGGCTTAACTCCCATTGACCTGTTTGATGAAATCATAAGCCCGTACTTGGGATTTGTCCTGAAAGAAAAGAAAGTACCTCCAACCCTTATTGAATGTGATTTTGTTTTTTCCTCAGAAGGTTCAGATGAAAAAAAATATCTGCAACCTGTTTTGGAGGAATCGAATATCAGATTTCACTTGGGAGAAGAAAGTGAAACAATTTTTTCTGCCCGGAAAGGTCATGAAAATATAAACAGCAGGTTTGAAAAACTCAATTTAAGAAATAATCGTCTGCAAAAAGCAGAAATAAATTCCTTGCAGTATGAAATCTCAGAATCAAATAATAAAATCCTGGGAACCCATCTGAATACAGCATTGGCCGGCGCTTCATTCTCACATTTTCTGCCAAAAGCATTTACCGAGGTCTATGAGAAAAGCGGAGAAGAGCAACGACTCAGATTTATCCATCTGCCGGACCCTGTATATTTTGCGGTCGAAAATATTCAGAGTTATTTTACCGAGAATCTAAAATATCTGGGCCCGTTGCGTGAGGAACCCAGGCCGATATATCCGCTTTCAGACACAATGGATTCAAAAGATGTCGGGATCAAAGGAGAGCATACCACCTCTGTTTTGAATATCCACAGCAACACAAGAATTGAATATATTCCGAGCGGACAATTTGCAGCAGATGAGCAGAATCCCTGTTCCAAGTTTTCAACGCTTTCAGATGCAGTTTTGGACTGGCTGGATTATATGGGAGTGGTCAGTAATGTAAAGACTGCCAAGCTTGGTAATATAGGGGTTGAATTAAAGGTCACATTGGATAATGCGTTTTGGCACGACCTTGTTCATGTTGGGATCGGTGTGAGCCAGGTTTTGCCGATTGTCGTTTCGGCATTATTGGCTGAAAAAGGAACCACACTGATTTTTGAACAACCTGAACTTCATCTGCACCCCCGGGTTCAGACAAGACTGGCAGATTTTTTCTTATCCATGACTATTCTGAAAAAGCAGTGCATTGTGGAGACGCACAGCGAATATCTGATCAACCGTTTGCGTTATCGTTCTGTCATGGCTGAAGGAGATCAGGTGTCAGATGAGATTGTCATCTTTTTTGTTGAAAGAGAAGACGGGCGATCCACATACCGGGAGATCAAGATCAATAAATTCGGAGTAATAAGAGATTGGCCCAAGGATTTTTCGACGAAAATGAAGAAAACGCTGTAAAAATACTGAAAGCGGTAATGGAAAAGCGAAAGAGAGAATCTGGGCCGGTGCGCCTTGATAACCCACTATATGCCCAGCCGCTTGATTATATAATATGGAATAGGAAACAAACGGAGGCACAGTATGCAGATCGCATCAATCCAGATGGCCGTGGTCGAAAACGACAAGGCAGCCACCTTGGCAAAGGCTGCTGACAATATCCGGCACTGTGGCGGCGCGGACCTGATCATCCTGCCCGAAATATGGAATGTCGGCTTCATGAGTTTTGACCGCTACATCCCCGAGGCCGAGGAAGCAAACGGAGAGACACTGGAACTGCTTAGGGGGCTGGCCAGGGAGACCGGAAGTCATATCCATTCCGGCAGCTTCGTGGAAAAGAGCGGAGACCGCTACACCAACGCCAGTCGCCTGATTTCTCCGGACGGAGAGATTCAGGCTGTTTACCGCAAGATTCATCTGTTTGGCTACAATTCAAAAGAAACACAGATACTGACCCCGGGTGACTCTGTCGTGGTTGTCGAAACGCCCTTGGGAAAGATCGGAATGGCAGCCTGTTATGACCTCCGATTCCCGGAACTGTTCCGAGCCATGGTTGATCAGGGGGCTGAAATTTTTCTGGTCTGCTCGGCCTGGCCCTATCCGCGGCTGGAACCCTGGCTGATGTTCAACCGGGTCCGTGCCTTGGAAAACCAGTGTTTCCTCGTCTCATCGAATTCCGTGGGCATGAATCAGGGGACCCAGTTCGTGGGCCACAGCATGATCGTCAATCCCTGGGGGACCATTCTCGCAGGCGGCGGAGATGAGGAGATCATCGTCCGGGCAGATATTGATCTTTCTGACCTCAGAGATGCCCGGAAACGATTTCCGGCCCTGGCCGACCGCGTTGATATGCTGAACGCCGGAGGATACCGCGCACTTAACACATTTTAAAGATTTTCTTTTAAAGCGATTTCTAAAAAAGAACATCCTGAGATGTAGGGTGGGTGGAGCGCAGCGCAACCCACCAGTCACCTGAGATGTAGGGTGGGTGGAGCGCAGCGCAACCCACCAGTCACCTGAGATGTA
>JAOZLU010000330.1 GCA_029934695.1 Desulfobacterales bacterium
CACATACACGCCGACCGGTCAGCGGAAAACCGTGACTGACAGCAGAGGCACGACGACTTATGCCTACGATCTGCGAAGCCGGCTGAAATCGGTCGGGAATCCCGACGGGGCGGAGATCGCATACACTTATGACAATGCGGGAAACCGCACCTCCGTGACTGTTCCGTCAGGCACGACGACATATATGTATGACCGGCTGAACCGGACTGGAAAAGTCATTTCACCGGACGGTGATACGACATACACTTACGACGGGATCGGAAACCGGAAGGCTGTCACATATCCGAACGGCGCGGTTGCGGAATATATGTATGACCGGCTGAACCGTCTGATAAAGCTTGAGAACAGAAAGTCGTCAGGCGAACTGATTTCGGGATATGTTTACACCCTCGGACCTGCCGGCAACCGTCAGAGAGTCGAGGAGCTGCACAGCGGAAGGGTGGTGAATTACGCCTACGACGACCTTTACCGGCTCACGAGCGAGGATATCACTGATCCGGTTCTCGGCAGCGAGATTGTCTCATACACCTATGACCGCTTCGGAAACCGGCTCACAAAGGGCAGTTCGGACGGAACGGCCACTTACAGCTACGACGTCAACGACCGGCTTGAGAAGGAGAGCCGTCCGGATATTCTCATCACTTACGGGTACGATGGGAACGGGAACACTGTGAGCAGGAACAGCGGGGCGGATACAGTCACTTACGGATATGATTATGAGAACAGGCTTGTTTCCCTACAGAATGCAGGCGATCCGGCCGTATATGATTATGATGCGGGCGGGATAAGGACAGGTTCCACCGCTGATGGTGTGACCACAGGTTATCTTGTTGATAAAAACGGGGCTTACGCCCAAGTTCTTGAGGAAAGGAATGATGGCGGTTCTCTGATCGTCAGTTATGTTTATGGTGGTGATCTGATCAGCCAGAACCGAAACGGTTCTGTATTGTATTATCACTACGACGGGCTTGGCAGCGTCACCGCCCTGAGTGATGAAGCGGGGAATGTGACCGACAGCTATGTTTACGATGCGTTCGGAAACCTGAGAGACCGGCTCGGAACGACTGTGAACCGTTATCTGTACACAGGCGAACAGTATGATCCGAATTCGGGCTTCTATTATCTGAGGGCAAGGCACTATATGCCTGAGACCGGCAGGTTCGCCACAACCGACCCGTTTGAGGGGCATCCGGGAAATCCTCTCACACTGCACCGCTATATGTATGCGAATGACAATCCTATCATGTTTGTTGATCCGGGCGGGGAGTATGCCTTTTCTGTAGCGTCGGTGATAATTCTTCAGGAACTTCAGGTAACCGGTCAACAGTCGGAACATATCACTCCCAAGTTAAGGAAAGATGACAAACTGTTAGTTGCAGTGAATACCTTTGCAATGGAATTAAGACTGTATGAGCGGAAAGTAATGATGTATAAAACACCTGTTGCTGTCGGCAAAAGATCAACTCCCTCTCCTTCAGAAGGTGAATATAAAATTGTTGACTGGTTGGAGAAGCCGACATTTAACGGATTTGGAAATACCAAACACGCATGGGGGGATGCTGATAATCCCTATGGCAAATATGGAAATCCCTACGGCCCATGGTATGCAAAATTAAATAAAGGTTCCAAGCATATTCACGGAACAGTGGGTCCGATAACTTACAAGGGAGATACAACTCATATTACCCATAACGGATCACGGGCATTTACACATGGATGTGTGAGAACTCCTAACTGGGATATAGTATATTTACATAATAATGTTCCGGTAGGGACAAAAGTAAAGTTTGTAACTAACTGGCTGGATACATTTAAATAAACAGAAAGTCAGACCTGCCGATTCAGGAAGCCGGATTTCATATATGGAAAACTGGCTTCCTCAATTCGCAAAACTGAGTTCCTTTCACCGATTTATTTTTTCCATTGTTATCTGACTGATTATTAAGGAGAATATTATGAGCAGAATATATTTCTTTCTTCTGATTATTTTTGTTTTATTTCCAACTTTGTCCGACGGACAGAGAAGTAACAGGATATCAGGAAACAAAGAACTTCCTCCGCCAATTTTCGATCTGTTTTACAAGATCAAAAACTCATTGGATTATGGAAGATTAGATTCTGATCCGATTCGGAAACCGAAAAAAGATATATCAGAACATCTGACAGACAAGTTCCGAAATGACTACTATGTTGAAAGTTACAAAGTGCTTGATGAGGATTATGAATTAATAGTGGTCGGGAATAAAAACAAAGATGTCAGGTATAAAGCCACAAGATACAGAAAATATAAATATTCAGATGGAAAATGGCTGGATTTTGGGGAATATATATATTACTGACGGGGCTGGGAATGTGACCGACACATACATTTACGATGCGTTCGGAAACCTGAGAGACCGGATCGGAATAACTGTGAATCATTATCTGTACACAGGCGAGCAGTATGATCCGAATTTCTGCTTCTACTATCTGAGGGCAAGGCACTATGTGCCTGAAACCGGCAGGTTTGCCACAACCGACCCGTTTGAAGGGCATCCGGGGAAGCCCGTCACACTTCACCGCTACCTGTATGCGAATGGCAATCCGGTCATGTTTGTGGACCCGGGCGGAGAGTATGCATTTTCTCTTGCGTCGGTGATAATGCTTCAGGAACTTCAGATAATCGGCCAGGAGATTGAACATAAAAGACCCAGATATTTCAAACAGCCTGTATATGAGCTATATATAAGTGGGAGCAGAGTGAATAGCGGATACAATGACTTTCGTGCGGTGCTTCGCAGGAATAACGCAAATGTTCCCGGATATTCGTTTATTGTAGGCAGAGACACAGCGAGTGGTCATACACCATACATGGGCAGAGCGAGAATTTCAGAAAGAATACGCAGCAGAAATGTGACAACTTTCGGCGAGTATCAGTCCAATATTCTGCGGGGCAATAATTGTGCAATACATTCGGGGAGAAATACTCACAGACATATTACTCTCGGATGCATAAGAATGGATGATTCGGATTTCAGGAGATTATTTGACTATTTGGAAAATACATTGCAACTGAGTACGGACAGATGGAGATGGTTTGAAAGAGTATATGTTGACGCCCAACCCGTACAAACACCTCCTGATCCTGCCAAAAGAGTTCCGTCTACGGGGAATCAGCAGTGAAAAGAATGATTCTTCAGGCATCATCTTAAAAAGCTGAAATATGAGATATTCCTATGATATCAAAGTGTTCATCATAAAATAATCATCAGATGCTTCCTGTTTTCGCAGAATATAGATTCCATACCCTCATTTCTGAGAAAACAGGGCATCTCCTGATCCGATACTTCACATTAATCTGAGAACTAACTTCAGGGAGGTTTAAAATGAAAAGGATTCTTCTGATTTCGCTCTTCTTCTTTATGACTTCGGGAATTTCGGGAACATCAGCCGGTGACACGGAAACCCTTGATGCGATTCTTCATGCGGACATATCCGTCAGGGAACTGATCGCCAGCGATACTTACAGGGCACAGCGCGACAAAATCAGAGAGGAGCTTGTCGCAAAGCTGAAACGAATGATAAGAGAGGATGAATATCGCAAAATCCTGGATTACCTGTTTCTCATCGTTGACATATCCGACAGGAGATATGTTCCGCTGCTGAAAACAATGGAAAAAAGACTCGGATCATCCGCCGGCGTGAATCTGGTCGGTTATTCCGAGTTTCTGGAACTGAAAATTTCCAACGTGGCGGGTGAGGCGATGATAGAAAAAATTCTCAGGCCGGATGTCGGTGAGTATCTTTTTTATGATGTCTCCGAATATGTGTTGTCAGAAAGTGTGAGTTTTGATGAGAAATTGATGAAATTCAAAATGATGAGCGAGAAAGTGGGGTTCAGATATATGCATGTCATACTCCCTTTAGTCAGAAAACTCTGTTCGGAAAATATGACAAAGACGCAGAAATTTTTCAACAGACACGGAGAATTCAGGAACAGAGTCGGTTATGACTGTGTCACGGAAAAGTACGGACCGTAAATAATCGGGAGGAATTATGATTATGTGAACAGGCTTGTTTCCCTGCAAAATGCCGGCAGTTCGGTCGTATATGATTATGATGCGGACGGAATAAGGGTGAGTTCCTCGGCTGACGGTGCAGACACAGGTTATCTTGCTGACAAAAACCGGCCTTATGCGCAGGTTCTCGAAGAAAGAGATGAGGGTCCTCTGATCGTCAGTTATGTCTATGGGGATGATCTTATCAGCCAGAACCGGAACGGGTCGGTCTCATACTGTCATTACGACGGGCTTGGCAGCGTGACCGCCCTGACCGACGGGGCGGGGAATGTGACCGACAGCTATGTTTACGATGCGTTCGGAAACCTGAGAGACCGGCTCGGAACGACTGTGAACCATTATCTGTACACAGGCGAGCAGTATGACCCGAATTCCGGCTTCTGCTATCTGAGGGCGAGGCACTATATGCCTGAGACCGGCAGGTTTGCCACAACCGACCCGTTCGAGGGGCATCCGGGAAATCCTGTCACACTGCACCGCTATCTGTATGCGAATGACAATCCGGTCATGTTTGTCGATCCGGGCGGGGAGTTTGCTTTTTACATTGCATCCGTGCTGGCGATCAGCAGCATGTTTATTCACGGTTGTGCTACAAGTCCGATGTCACCTCCGGGTTATTCAAAAAAATGTTGTGTTAAATCATTCAAAACTCCGGCATCGTCATCAGTCTCATATCCGGACAGTCATCATGCTGTTTTTGATATTAAAGCAGAATTTATATATAATCCGGCCCAAAGATGTTATCCGAAATGTTGCGAATACAGGCAGGAGGTCAAAGGAGTCATTGAAGAGCCTGTCGGAACACCTGTGCAACTGGCGATACACAAGGGTTATCTACAGCCGAACAGTTATGGAGAGGACGGGGGAACAGGGATAGCTTACGGATACAGGTTCAGAGGCTCTGTCGGCTCAGTTAGCGGTCCGGGATCATGGAGTGTCTACGACGGCAGCAAATACAGTGCCCGGGACAGACCCGGCATGTGGAGAAGCCCTCCTCCTCCATCATATCAAATGAAATTAAAATTCCGTGGCAGAATCATTGACACTTGCAGCGGCAACGGATTCATCAGAAACCTGTGGGTCACTGCTCCGGGAGGCGGGCCTGTGGAATGGGGACCGGTCTCGCTTCCCAGATGAAATTAGAATTTTCTCATATCATTTTTTTGAAACAGGGACTCATCTGATACTGAAATGGGTTCCTGTTTCTGAGAGATCGGAATGCGGTTTTCATTTTCAAGTCTTCTTTTCTTATAATACTCTAAAAATAAAAGGAGTTTATATGGTACGACTGACACTGTTCATCGGAATATTTTGTTCACTGTTATCTTGTATCGCGGTTAAAAGCGATATGCTGAAAAATGAATCGGATATGTTTTACAGATTGGAGCAGGAGGATGACACAAAATCTGAGAAACATTGGCAGACCATCACCAGCGAGGCAGGTGCAGATTCAATTTTCGGGCCTCTCACCGACATCACGCCGGATATGATCCTGACTGCGCGGGTAATCAGAGAACAAGTTTCCTTTTCTTCGACAATCCGTCTGTCACTTGAAAATCACGGCAATAAGCCCAGGAACCTGGGACTGCTACGCCCCTTGCAATATTATCACATAGTAGCCGATATAAGAATGCCGGATAATACGAATATCAAGCTGATACATCCCGGAGCCGGTTTTGTGCTTAATCCTCTGTACAACATGTACAGCTTTCCCCCTCAAAGGAAATTTGTCGTATTTATCGAGAATGTTTCCGACATTGTCGGTTCATTTCAGCAGAAGGGTGATTACAGGATGACATTCGGATTCTGGTATTACGAGAGAATACTGAACGAGCTTGGCAAGGAGGAAATTATCAGAGTACGGATAGAATCCGATCCGATACTTTATCACAAAAAATAGGATTCAGTGCGGTTACCAGTTATGCTGCTGACAAAAAACGGCCTTACGCACAGGTTCTCGAAGAAAGAGGTGAGGGAGGTTCCCTGATCGTCAGTTATGTTTACGGAGATGATCTCATCAGCCAGAAGCGTGGTGAGACGGTTTCGTATTATCATTATGACGGACTCGGAAGCACGAGAGTGCTGACCGATGCCTCGGCAAATGTGACCGACATTTATGTTTACGAAGCATTCGGGACGCTCATTGATCATATCGGAAATACGTCGAACAATTATCTGTTCACGGGTGAACAATATGATCCCAATGCGGGGTTTTATTATCTCAGGGCGAGGTATTACAATCAGACAAACGGAAGGTTTGTTTCCACTGATCCGTGGCGTGGGAGTATGAGCGACCCGATGACGTTGCATAAATACCTTTATGCCAATGCGAATCCGGTGATATACGCTGATCCGGGCGGGAAAATGTCCTCAATCTCGGCAAGCGCAACCATCATGGCTCTCATGTCGGCAGTGACGCTTACTGCGATAAGCAATCATCAGCAGATGGAAAGGGCGTATGTCGGCCTCTACAGATCAGGCTCTCTGAACACGAATACTGATGGCAGGCTGTCGCCTTATATGGCATATAAACTGGGTTCGCGAGAATGGGCTAAACAGAAAAAAGCAGCAAAAACAAAGGTTGAGGAAGCTGTAAGAAAGTCCGGATGCAGAGGGAATATCCTCTATCATTACACAAATGAAGAAGAAGCACAGGATATCGTAATATTTCAAGATATGTATACTTCTTCTCCGCATCCTGGCAGACCAGGAGGTGCTTATGCCACAGATATTCCGCCTTGGGCGAAGATGACTCAGCAGGAATTAAGGAAACAGTTTTACTTCAGCAGACACCGTAGAAAAAGCGGAGATGTATCTTGGTTTGTTGTATTATGCAATAATGTCGAGCCATTTTTCGGATCCGTAGGCAATAATGAGTGGGTAAAAAATGACGTTGCACCTACCACACCTGTAAATGCTGTCGGATGTGCGAGAAATGCCATGCCGTAGAAAAAAATGGAGAGAAAATGATTAATGAGATAATCGATTTTATAGAAGGACAAGGTCGTTTTTCAGAACGCGAAGAATATGTTGGAATGAGCGCATCCCTTAGTGGTGAACTATTTGATTTCTATTTTGAAAGTTTGGATTCATCGGCCCAAAAAAAAATGGCTCATATAGTCACAGAAGGGGCACTAGGAAATTGTAAGGAACTGGCACCTTATTTGGCAATGACAAGCAGTCTGTTGATGCGTTTATGCCGCAGATATGGTCAGTACTTCCGATACGAACGTGAAGCTCTTGAAAAAGAGTTCAACGATTCTGAAAATCGTACGCGCTGGGTAAAGGCTGAAGACATCGGACATGCCCTGACTGATCTTGCTTACAAGAATGATTGGCATTATCCGTTAAAATTGTGGGGTATTCTGTACATTCTCAGGTCGGATGCGACAGATGACACTTATAATCACCTGATCAGAAATTCTCAATCTCAGAGATTTCGGGAGAGTCTTGCTCGTTCCAGAGAGACGCTTGAAAAGATGACGATGAATGATGAGTCAGACTGAGACGGTCGCTTCGGGATCCGGCTCGTGTTCATGCAGGGGGGATGTACGGGGTGGGGATGTACGGGGTCGGGCCACAGTAAGTCATGGCGGGATGTACGGGGTCGGGCCACAGTAAGTCATTGATATTAAAAGGATTGTATGCTTATTTTGGCTTCAAAAAGGGCCTATATCGCTCTTTTTGGGGCCAAAAAGAG
>JAOZLU010000331.1 GCA_029934695.1 Desulfobacterales bacterium
GCACCAGCAGATGGCAAAGGATGCTGCAATATAAGAAAATGCTTCAATATAAGCAGCTCCCATGTTGGGTTTTTCCTGACCTGCTATTTCATCGGTGAGTTTTACGGTGGGCAGTAGCACCTTGTCCGTGAGTATCCGGACCAGGGGCAGGAGGACAAGCCCTGAAAAGGCAATCAGAATAAAGCTTGGCAGGTCTTCTGACCAGGAATAAAAATCCATTTCCGCGGCATGGCCCACAATCATCCCAGTTGCAATCAGCGCACCTGCAAAACTTACGCCTGCTGCCACATTGTCCTTTTCTATTTCCTTATGGATATCATAAGGGGTTATGAAATTATAGACATAAGTGGCAAGAACCAGCATGATCTGTCCTATGGCCCAGAATGCCGTTGCTGTCCAGACATTGCCGCCTTCTCCGGCAACTGATCCGTAAATGATCAGGCCGGATGCAATACTGACACCGCAGGACACGGCGCCTGTTCCCTGGTTCTGATCCCGAATCAGTTCATCACTGATTTTAAATGTGTGAAGAATCACCCTGTCACACAGGAACCAGGAAATATTCAGCAGGATAATTCCAAGAATCCCATAAATGCAAAGATCAAGGATATCTTCCACAATGCCGTTGCTGGGTCCGACCAGTGTTCCGCCGATGCACAGCACCAGTCCGAAATAATAACCGACAACCGCAAGGGCAAGCGCGGGGTTATCTTTTTCAACCAGTTCAGTCGTAAGATGATACTCTTTGTGGAGCAGATCATTGACCAGCTTGCCAATGAAAAAAAGGACGTAAAATATGGCTGTCAGAACGATGCCCGTAATAAAATCATCAAGATTCATTGCTTATTTCCCCCGGCCTCCGGAGCGACTGCGGAACCCTGTCCGGGTGCGGCCTGTTTTTTTGTTTGTTGTGCTGACGGTGCTTATTCTTTTGCTTGTTGCACTGGCAGTGCGGCCCATTCTTTTGCCCACTTTCTTTGCAAATGATGTTTTTTTGGCCTGCTCTCTGGCCTTATGGCGTTCAAAAAAACCGGGCTTCTTTTTTTTTGTGACTGACCCGCGGGTTCCATATTCTTTATGAGTCCCGAAAAAAGGAACCTTTTTGGATTTGGAACGCTTGTAAGCCTTATAATCCTTCCTGTATATAGGAAAGGACAGATCAATGTCAAGCTCTTCAAAAAGCGGTGATCCCCTGTCAAATTCCCATAATGATCTGCCCCTGTCATCTCTCCAGCGGCCGTAGCGGTTATTTCCCACATACTGATAAGCAGCCGGGACAGCAGAAGATATGATTTCATTCCCTGTTTTTCCGGCAATGACCATCCCTAAGAAGGCTTCATTGGCCATATAATATGCTTTCGGAACTTCAAGCCATTTGGTTATTCCAGATTTGTTTTCCTGAACAATACGATATTTGTGAAAATAGCTTTTGAAAAAATTTCCCTCTTCTTCCATGTCTTCAAGGAGTATTGAATAGGAAGGGGCAGTTCTGAGAGATTTCACAATATCTTCAACGGGCAGGTCATTACCGCAACCGTACAAAAACAATACAGTGACAATGCCCGTCAGCAAAAAACGTCCTGTGTGTTTGTGATATAAGTTCATCAGAGATAATTTATCCTGTTGTAAGGGTTGGTGCAGCGACATTCTTTGCCCCGCTGCAGTTTGCAAAACAGTTTGTTCTGCACAAACAAATTGCAAATTTGTTCTAAATGTAGTACCACAACTTACAAGTTCGTCACCCCCTCTCTTATATAATAGATACAAGGGGGGTGACGAATTTATGATTTGCTGTAGTAGGGCTTTCCTCATTTCGAGCACTTCCCTGTCATTCCCCGGATATCAACCTTTATGACCGCTGTGATTTTCAACTTTGCGTCCGAATATTCAAACGGCCCGATGCCCGAATACTGCCGCATGATAATATCCAAGGCCCTGCGCTTTGACTCAGGTGCCTCCACGAATGAAGCCTCTCCAAAACCGATAACGCTTTTGTATTTCATGCCCCAGTCACAGGCTTTTTCGCCGGTTTTTATTTCATAGCCTGTGTCGAACTCAAAACAGACCCTGTTATTCTTCCTGATCAGATCCAGCTTCTTTCCTTCTTTTGCAGAGTGGAAATACAATGAATCCCCGTCATATCCGAAGCACAGAGGAACAATGTATGGATATTCCTCATCTGCCAGTCCGAGTCGGCAGACGGATGATTTTTCAATAATGGCTTCGATTTCGCTCCTGTCTGTGATTTCCTTGTCTTTTCTTATCATGTCTTAAACCTGTGGGTAATGGGGTTGAGAATATCGTTCAGTCCTTCTGAGACAAAATTCGGCAACGCAAAAGCGGAAAAGTGTATTCCCGGATTGTAATAGCGGGTCGAAATTCCTGATTTTTCAACACGGGCAGGGTCAAAGTCCGCTATCGGACAAAGGCTCTCTGACGCATACCCGAAACTCCAGAGTCCTCCGGCATAAGTAAGGGTGGAGAACAAATATAAGTGTATTTTTTTGAAAAACGGACGCTGATTCATAAGCATGGAACGCTGTAAATCCTGATCATAAAACGGCGATTCCGCCTGGGAAATCAGGATGCCGCCCGATGCAAGTACGGAAGTGACGTTTTCATAAAATGCTTTGCTGAAAAGCGGGATTGACGGTCCGATAGGATCAGTGGAATCCACCATGATCACATCGAATTTTTCTTGTGTCCCGGCAACATATTTTGCGCCGTCTTCAATGAGAAGTTCAACGCGGGGATCATCCAGAGCACAACTCACAGAGGGGATGTGTTCCCGACATACATTCACCACCATCTCATCAATTTCAACCATCACCACTCTTTCGACCTCCGGGTGACGGATAACCTCACGGACAGTGCCTCCGTCGCCGCCCCCGATGACAAGGACACGCTTTGGCGAAGGATGTACAAAGAGCGGTACATGGGCGATCATTTCATGATAAACAAATTCATCCCGCTCGGACAGCATAATGATGCCATCATTTAAGAGTATGTTCCCGTGGCTGCGGGTTTTCACCACATCCACTTTCTGGAACTTGCTTTGGCCTGAAAAAAGGGTTTTTTCAACCTTGAAGCTTAAACCTGCCAAGTCATCCCTGTAAATCTCTTTTACCCATAAATCCAAATTATTACTGGCATCCATCTTTTCATTCTCCATAAAATAAAATTCAAGTTTTCTCAGGACGGCGCTAAGCCGATCCTGGGCTATTTTACATACCCTCTTAGGGGTAATCATTCAGCATCATCCCGTCCGGCCCTGTTATCTCTGACAGCTTTGATTTGCCAACATTTCGGACGGGGTTGCAAACCCCGTCCGGCCCTGGACTTTCTGCTTTTCACTTTCAACTGCCGAAATTTTATAATTCAGAAAAGTCACCGCATACCCGCAATCAAGCTCATACAGACTTTTCTCCGTCACGCTGTAGTCCGGCAAGGCCCTTGCCACGGTGGGATGTAATGAAAGAAAATGATCTTCCACGCTTGTGGTCAGGGCAATCGAGAATTTTCCGGGCTGAAACACGGAGATGATTTCTTTTATGACCCCAGAATAATCCTCCTTGATGATATTTGTCTCAAAACTTGCATAGGAGCTTCCGGGCTGAGGGGTGACATGAACCGTACAATAATTTGTCCCAAAAATTCCATTCAGAGAATATCCATACGGAGAAAACAGATAGTCGTCCATAATCATTTCAGTTTTTTTCTCGTTTCCAATCCCCGGGAGGCGAGAGCAGATGTCACACAAGCCTGAACGCTCTCCGGCCAGGGCCGGCGTTCCTGCGTTTTTTTCGTAAAAGATTTCCATTACAGAGGGATCAAGATTGTTCATCAGCACCCGCAAGATCGCATCCGGCTCAGGTACGGCCCCTGCTTTTGCCCAGCAGAAGATATGCAAATGATCATAATTGGCAGGCCCCAGCCTGTAACTTTTGCCGGGGAAAAGTTCCAGCATACGGGCCGCGTCATCTTCAAAATCTGAAGGCTGTTCATGAGGAAACATAAAATTTTTTCGCTCATAGAAAACAAAGGCGATATTGTTCTTATCCACAATATTGAGAATCTCAGGCAACGCATTGATGAGGATGGTCTGACCGCAGGTGATCATAAGAATACCATCCTCCCACACAAAAAGGCTTGATTCGGACAGGAGATACGCATCCGCATATTCTGTGGATATTTTGCTGATGACAGAGGCGTTGCTTGTGTTTACCACCCTGTTCCATCGTCCGCCAATGTTGGAACGCAGACCTGGCTGAAGAGAGGAAAGCATTATTTTAAGCCTTTTTTCAGGGCCTTCAAATTGTGTTGCAGATTCCAACGGGTTTTCCTTCTCAGCAGTAAAGAGTTGAAAGTGGTTGAAAGTGGAAAGTAAAAAGTCAGATGACTTTCAACTTTTTCCTATTTATATTGACATCAGGGAATTCCAGCGATCCTCTTCAGTTTCCACCTGAAGTCTCCGCTTTCTGAGAAGGGCTGTCATTTTCTCATCATTAAATCTCAAATAGGGATTCACTTTTTTCTCGTCAAGCAGGACTGAACAAACATGGCCTGAGTCATATTTTTCCAGAAATATGTCAATGTCCTTGTTATCCGGTTCGAGCGTTTTTGCAAACATCATGGATGCTTTGACATAATCATGGCCTGCATAAATGACGGTTTCGTCGGGAAAGGTCATTAACATTTTGACTGATTTGAAGAAACCGCCTATATCTCCGGAAAAACAGTTCCCTATCGTGCCGTTAAACAGCGTGTCACCGGAGATAAGAGCATTTCCTGTATAAAAACAGAGAGAGTCTTTTGTATGTCCCGGGGTATGGAATACCTCTATCTTTTCCCTTTCGATTTCAAGCTCCTTATTTTCACGCAGGATTCTGTTGTCCAGATATTCGGCACCGGAGCGGTCAACGAGGTTTTTCGTACCAACCGTATGATCCGGGTGAGAATGCGTGTTTGCAACAAATTTCAGTTGAAGGCCATGCTCATCAACAAAAGAAAGGATGGCTTCAACAGCCCCGCCGTCAATAGCCAAAGCAGACGATTTGCCATAAACCAGATAACTCAGATTGTCCGATGAATATCGGAATTGTTTAATTTTCATAATTGGGGACCTTATTATTATCAAAGTTTTTTTTTTGAAGATTCTTCCACTGTAAATTGCTCACTGACCTCTGATCAGCCGCTGTTCCCCGCAAAAAATATACAGTCCTGAACCTCTGGCAGGACACGCCAATGTCATATTGAGTTGTGACCCGAGTCTCACTGCAAGGGCGGTCGGCCGGGACATCGCGAGGATGATGGGAATGCGGGCGCGGGCAGCCTTTTGGACAAGCTCATAACTGATGCGGGAAGACAGCACCAGCACAGAGGCATCTTGAAGTTTTTGGGTAAGAAAGAGTTTTCCCACAGCCTTATCCAGCGCGTTGTGGCGTCCCACATCTTCCGCGACGGATAAAAGCTCAGAATTTGAACTGTAAAGAGCCGCCGCATGGGATGCCCGCGTCTGGCCGCGCAGCGGCTGATGTTCGGAGAGCGTATCCAAAAGGTTTATCGCCATTCTGATTTCCACTGTGGTGTCATTCGCTACCGGGCGAATGCTCTGATAAAGTTCCTCCACGATCTGCTTGCCGCAAAGGCCGCAGCTTGTCTGGCTGACAAACTCCCGTCTTTCAAGATACTGGGGAATTTTTTTCAGTCTTGATTTTTTCAGCGTGACGGTCACAACATTGGTATCGGATCCGTCACAAAATCCGATGGATGTCAGGTCACCCGGGTCATCCGCGATGCCCTCACTCAGACAAAACCCGGCAACATGGGCAATTTCATCCCCGGGGGTGCGCATGACAACAGAATAAGGGTTTCCCTGAACCCTTATGGAGAGCGGCTCTTCACCGATAAGTCTGTGGGATGAGGATGTTTCAGCTTCCTGATTCCAATGTATGACCTGATGATCTGTAAATTTATCCACAAAAGACCTCCGAATCGCAAAAGTTGAAAGTGACAAGCAACTCTGCAATCTGATGAAATTATTCAAAGAGAACTGCTGATCCGGAAAACACCGGTGGCAGTGATTTCAGCAGACTGAGAGAACTTAAATTTAATACGTTACTACCACTAAGATGTAGGGTGGGTGGAGCGAAGCGCAACCCACCAGACACTTAAATTTAATACGTTACTACCACTAAGATGTAGGGTGGGTGGAGCGAAGCGCAACCCACCAGACACCTTCGGATATCCGCACAAGGTGGGTTACGCTGCGCTCCACCCACCCTACGTTGCCATAGTGGGAGATTCTTTTCTGGAAATCACCTTACTGATGTCAGTCGGAGCAATTCCTCCTGTGAGATATAAGGAGATTGCGCCCGTTCAATACCTTTCCCCCGGTCGCACAGCAAATCCCCGCGGCCCATGAGCGATTCTCCACCGGTCTGGTCCAGTATGATTTGCGAGTTGCGTGATGTTGTCACCCGAAGGCAGATTTTGAGCGGGAGGTTTGCTTTTATGACACCGGTGACGATTTTACTGTCCGGACGCTGTGTGGTGAGAACAAGATGAATGCCTGCGGCCCGACCTTTAGATGCCAGTCTTGCCACCAGCGTTTCAAATTCCTTTTTTTCCTGTTTGCCAGCCAGGATAAGGTCAGCGAATTCGTCAAAGACTATGACATAGAACGGGATATCTCTTTTTCCTGCCTGAAAACGCCTGCCCAAGTTTTCAAAGCCTTCCTGCCCGAGTTGTCTGTAACGCTCGTCCATTTCCTCCACAGCGTCCTGGAGACAGGGAATCGCCGAAGCCACATCAGTGATAATCGGTTCTGTCAGATACGCACAGTGGGAGAAGAAGCCAAAAGTGAGTATTTTGGGGTCTATAATGGAAAGTTTGAGGGTGCCTGGCTCGTTTTTTGCGATCAGTGACGCCACGACACATTTCAGGAATTCGCTTTTCCCGCTGCCTGCGGCTCCGGCTACCAACGCATGACACATATTGGGATCGGCAAAATCAGCAAAGAGGGTCTGACGATCAACCCCGATTCCTACCGGAAAAGAAACAAGGCGTTTATCCTGAACATCTGCGTTGTTTCTCGCTATATCCCGCCAGAATACGGTGTCCGGGTGTTCTTTGGGGATGTCAATGGTGACGCAGCCCTGGGCAGGTTCAATCAGGGGCGGCTTCTTCAGGGAGAGCGAAACCTGCAAATCTTCAGCGCGGTTTGCTAAAGACACGACTTTCACGCCGGACGCGGGTTTTACCCTGTAGCGTATCAGTTGCGGGGCTTCATGTTTGTCAATGATCTCGACTTTCAGTTTGAAAGCAGCGTAGCATTTTTCAATTTCCTCGGCCAGGTCCTCCGCGTCTGATTCTGTCTGCTCTGATGTGTCCGTATGCGTTGATTCAGATGATTTCTTCTCAGCCTCTGCCGGCCCCTCTGCCGGACGGGGTTTACAACCCCGTCCGGCAACAGTGTCCGTATGCGTTGATGACGATGTCTTCTCACCAGCCAATTCGTAGAGAATCGGCTGAACAAGGTCTTGAAAGATGGCATCCAGTTCGTCGGAAGATGCGGAAACTTCATGCAGTTTTGGTTCGTAGTATTCAAGAACGCCGCGGAACCCAACCCCAGGGTTTGCCATGGACAAAAGCTTTGCATAGATGGCGATCTGAAGCAGATCGTGCTTCATGTTCGTTCCGTGCGAAAGCTTGTAATCCACGATCTCCAATCCGTGTTCGG